>CANSRB010000109.1 GCA_947649285.1 uncultured Clostridia bacterium | reverse complement strand
GACGAGTTTACTGGGCGCTTGATGATCGGTCGGCGTTACAGCGAAGGCCTTCATCAGGCTATTGAGGCGAAAGAAGGGGTTCAGGTTGCGCGTGAATCGAAGACGCTGGCAACAATCACCTTTCAGAATTATTTCCGTTTGTATAATAAGCTTTCCGGTATGACGGGTACTGCAATGACGGAGGAAGAAGAATTCAGCGAAATTTATAAACTGGATATTGTGGAGATTCCGACGAACCGGCCCAATATCCGGATTGACCATGACGATGTGGTGTATAAGACGGTAAAGGGGAAGTACAATGCTGTAGTTGACCAGGTTGTAAAGTGCCATGAAAAAGGACAGCCTGTGTTGGTGGGTACGGTTTCCATTGATAAATCTGAACTGCTGAGCTCTATGCTGAAACGGCGGGGGATTAAGCACGAGGTTTTAAACGCAAAGCAGCATGAAAAGGAAGCGGAGATCGTTGCACAGGCGGGGAAGAAGGGCGCTGTAACCATTGCCACAAATATGGCAGGCCGTGGTACGGATATTTTGCTTGGAGGCAATGAAGAATTTTTGGCCGTTGCTCAGATGCGTAAAAAGGGTTATGACGATGAGCAGATTGGCCAGGCAACCAGCTATAGTGAAACGGAAGATGAGGAAATCCTTCGCCTGCGGGAAGAATATCATGCGCTGGAAGAGAAATTCAGGGAGCAGATTAAGCCGGAAGCCGATGAGGTGCGTGAAGCCGGCGGGCTGTTTATCATTGGCACGGAACGGCATGAATCCCGTCGGATCGACAATCAGCTGCGGGGCCGTGCCGGCCGTCAAGGCGACCCAGGTGAAAGCCGCTTCTTTCTTTCCCTGGAGGACGACTTGATGCGCCTGTTCGGCGGGGAACGGATCCAGACCATGATGGACCGGTTCAATCTTGATGAAAATGAACCAATTGAAATGAAGATGCTGACCTCTACGATTGAATCCGCGCAGCGCAAAGTCGAAGGCCGGAACTTCTCGATCCGGAAAAACGTCCTGAAATATGACGATGTAATGAATACTCAGCGGTCGATTATCTATGGGCAGCGTTTGAAGGTACTGAATGACGATAATTTGCAGGATGTTATCCAGAAAATGATTGAAGACATGATTGCAAACGATGTCAACCTTTATTTAGCAGATGGCGATGTGCATGACGACTGGAACCTGGAAGGCTTGCGTGATCATTATTTAGGGTTGCTGACTACGGAAGAAGATTTGAACTATACCATCGAGGAACGTGCCAAACTGGAGAAAAAAGACATTATTTCTGATTTGACTCAGAAAGCCAAAAAGCTTTATGAAGAAAAAGAGAAAGAACTCGGAAGCGAGATGATGCGTGAACTGGAACGTATTGTTTTGCTGAAACACGTTGACACGAAGTGGATCGACCACATTGACGCGATGGACGAGCTGAAAAAGGGGATCGGCCTGCGCGCATATGCTCAAAAGGATCCGATTTATGCCTATCGTGAAGAAGGCTTTGATATGTTTGATGCTATGATCGATTCGATCCGGGAAGACACAGTCCGTGTCCTGCTATCTATCCGTCTGCGCCAAAATGTAGAAATGAAGCGGGAACAGGTGGCAAATCCGACGATGGCATTCCATGGTGACGAGCAGGAGAAGGTTGTTCGGAAACAGCCGGTCCGTAAAGAGCATATCGGCGATAATGACCTCTGTCCCTGCGGAAGCGGAAAAAAATATAAAAAATGCTGCAAAATGAAGGATACTTCTGCTCCAACGTCTTGAGCATTTTGATTTTGATAAAAGCCTGTGAAATTTTCACAGGCTTTTACTTTCGGAAGGATTTAGTCTGGTGATTCCTTGACGTAATTTCCCAAAGGTGTTATACTATCTACGCGGCAGTATGCCGTACGTCAGTCGCAAGCTCCTGACTTAAAATAAAACTACGAGAGGAACTTTAAAAATGAACACACGAAAAATGACACGGACTGCAATGATTGCAGGATTGTATGCAGCAATTACCTTTGCGACCTTTTTTATTTCGTTTGGCGCGATCCAGTATCGGGTTAGTGAGATACTTACAGTACTTCCAGCCTTTACAAGTGCTGCAATTCCCGGACTTTCCTTGGGGTGCGCTTTGGCAAATCTGGTCGGCTTTTTTATTGGAGTGAATCCAGTCGGCTGGATAGACGCGATTTTTGGAACATTCGCTACCTTTTTAGCTGCGGTATGTAGCTATTTTATCGGTAAGTCTTCCCGGAAATGGATTCGGTATGCTTTTGTTCCTCTGCCGCCTGTATTATTCAATGCGCTTATTGTTGGGGCAGAAATCACTTGGATGATGGGGCCTTTTGATTGGAATATTTTTCTGGTAAATATGTTTACGGTAGGGCTTGGTCAAGCGGTAGTTTGTTATATCTTGGGAATTCCGCTGATGCTGGCGCTGGATCGGAAAGACTTGGCAAAAAGACTTTTTTAATCCTACAAATTATTCATTGCATTATCTGGTGTTTTTTGTTAATATGTATTTATAAGAGAATGAAGGAGTGTTGTACATGAAGGGCTTTTTAAAACTGATTTGTTTGATCGGCGGATTGTTTGCTTTGATGAAGCTTGCACAAGTGACAATCAATATTTTGTATGACAACTATGGAAAAAACTATATTACCACAGAACATTCGGAAGAATGCTGAACAGGATGAAAAACCACTGCTTTTCAGGGCGGTGGTTTTTGCGCTTTTGGGAGGGAAAAGATGAAAATCTTAAATTTTGGTTCATTGAATATTGACGATGTTTATACGATGGAGCATTTTGTCCGGCCGGGTGAAACGGCTTCTTCCCTGGATTTCGCGTATTATGCCGGTGGAAAAGGCCTGAACCAGTCCATTGCGCTGGCCAATGCGGGCGCAGAGGTTTATCACGCTGGAGCGATTGGAAAAGATGGGATTTTTTTAAAAGAACTTTTGCAGGAAAAGGGCGTTCACACCGATTTTGTGCAGGTGTCTGACACAAGGACGGGTCACGCGATTATCCAGGTGGAACAAAATGGGCAAAATTGCATTATTTTATATGGCGGGGCTAACCGGGTAATTTCTTTAGAAGCTGTAAAGCAGACCCTTTCCCATTTTGAAAAAGGGGACTATCTTCTTTTGCAGAATGAGATTAACGCAAACCCCTGGATAGTAGAAGAGTCTTACGCAATGGGGATGAATTTGGTTTTAAACCCGTCGCCCTTCGACAGCAGTATTGCAACGCTGGACCTACAAAAAATCTCCTGCTTCCTTTTAAATGAGATTGAGGGAGAGGAGCTTTCCGGAGAAAAAGAACCGGGACGGATGATGGCTGTGCTGCGGGAGCGCTATCCTTCGGCAAAAATCGTTTTGACCTTGGGAAAAGCAGGCGTGATCGCTTTTGATGGGGAAAAGGTTTGTTCCCATGGGATTTATGACGTTCCTGTGATCGATACAACGGCGGCGGGGGATACTTTCACGGGGTTTCTTTTAACCGGCCTGATGCAGGGGAGGCCCATGCAGGAATGCCTAGAGTTGGCTTCCAAAGCTTCTTCTTTAGCAATAGGCAGGAAAGGGGCTTCGAATTCCATTCCGACTATGCAAGAGGTTTTAGAGGCTGATTTAAAGCCTGTGTAAAATTTGTAAAACAATAGGAAAGTCCCTGCTGTTCAAATAACTTTAGAAAAGATTGACTTTTGTCGGATAGTAGCCTATAATAAATCGTATGAGTGTAGTTGGAGAGATGTTTAATTTTCCCAATTTCCACAAAATAAACAGAAGGAGTTCGATCCATGAAACGTATTGGAAAACCGATGTTTTTCATTGCAGCGATCGTCATTTTGGCGTTTACTGTTTTGTCTTTCACCGGTATCAGCACCACGTATGGTGATAAAACAACCGACTTTATCAAGGGTGCAAACAGTATTCGTTGGGGTATTGATATCCGGGGCGGCGTTGATGTCACGTTTACTCCTCCAGCCGATATCGAGCCAACGGAAACGCAGATGAACGCAGCGGCAGAGGTTATGAAGCAGCGTTTGGTGTCGTTAAACGTCACGGATTATGAAGTTTACACTGATACGAATAAAGGCCGGGTTATTGTGCGCTTTCCTTGGAAAGAGGGAGAAGCTGAATTTGATCCGGAGGCAGCCATTAAAGAATTGGGAGATACGGCAATCCTGACCTTCCGTGAAGGGAATTCGGTGGATGAAGATGGGAATTTCATTGATGAAACCGCTGAAGTTTTAGTGGAAGGTAAAAATGTTGTAGAAGCAGCCGCGCAGTATGGACCGGTCAGCCAGAACGGCGCCAACCAGTACTACGTTGTGCTGAAGCTGGACGAGCAGGGCGCAAAGGCGTTTGGAGACGCAACTACCCGTTTATACCAGGAAGACGGATATATCTCTATCTGGATGGATAATGATATGATTTCCTACGCTTCGGTCAATGCGGCGATCACGGATGGTAATGCGATTATTTCGGGTAATTTTAATTATGACAGCGCAACTGCACTGGCTAACAAGATCAATGCTGGCGCCTTGCCGTTTAAATTGGAAACAGAAACCTACAGTACAATTACTCCCACCTTGGGGATGGGGGCATTGGAAGCAATGCTTATTTCAGGGGTTATTGCATTTGTACTGGTTTGCCTGTACATGATCGTGATCTACCGTTTGCCGGGTTTGGTTGCCTGCATCGCGCTTGCTGGCCATGTGGGCGGCATGATTGCGGCAATTTCCGGATTTATTCCTGGAATCAATAGTTTTACCTTAACGATCCCGGGTATTGCAGGTATTATTCTGTCGATTGGTATGGGCGTGGATGCAAACGTTATCACCGCGGAACGGATTAAAGAAGAGATCCGTGCAGGCAAATCGGTAGACGGTTCTATTGAATCCGGTTTTAAACGGGGTTTTTCTGCAATTTTCGATGGTAATGTTACCGTTATTATCGTAGCTATTATTTTGATGGGTGCTTTTGGTGCGCCGAACACACTTTTCGCTGATTTGTTATCCTTCCTGTTCTTTATGTTCGGTCCTTCTACCCAGGGATCTATCTATTCCTTTGGTTATACATTATTAGTTGGCGTTGTACTGAACTTTATTTTCAGTGTCTTTTCAACTCGTCTGATGACAAAATCTCTGTCCAGATTCCAGTGCTTCCGGAATCCATGGCTTTATGGGGGTGTCAAGAAAAATGGCTAATAAAAGACAATTTGATTTTATCGGTAAGAAAAAATATTTTTTCATTTTTTCTTCTGTTTTAATCGCAGTGATTTTAGCTTGTTCCTTTATTATGGGTGTTAAATTGGACATCCAATTTAAAGGCGGCACCTTGGTCACCTATTCTTATGAAGGCACGCTGGATTCTGCTTCGATTAAGGAATTGACCGAAAAGGTGATTGATAAGCGGGTTTCGGTCAACATGAAGGACGGCCTACAGGGGATGAACAGCTTCGAAATCGTCCTGACCGAAGACGAAGGCCTTTCGGCTGAAAAGCAGTCTGAGTTGACTACGGCACTGGAGAGCGCTTATGCGAATCAAAAAGTCGCGCTACTTTCCAACTCGAGTGTCAATCCGATTATCGGTAAAGAGTTCTTCGCCAAAAGTATGGTTGCAGTCAGCTTTGCCGCACTGGTCTTGGTTATCTACATCGCTTTCCGTTTCAAGAAGATCAGCGGCTGGTCGGCTGGTGTGATGGCGGTTATTGCCTTATTAAATGACCTGATTACAGTTTTTGGTGTATTTGTGATTTTCCGTATTCCCTTGGATTACAACTTCATTGCGGTTTTGCTTACGATTTTGGGTTATTCGATCAATGATACGATCGTTATTTATGACCGTATTCGTGAAAATAACCGCTTATACGGGAAATCCCTTTCCCGTACAGAATTGGTCAACAACAGTATCAATGAAACGCTGAGCCGTACCATCAGCACAACAATTTCTACATTGATTGCAATGGTTACGATTACAGTGGTCGCATTGGTTATGCACGTAGATTCGATCATGAGCTTTGCGTTCCCGATGACCATCGGTTTAATTTCGGGTACGTATACAACGATCTGCCTGGCGGGTCCTTTATGGGTAACTTGGCAG
>CANSRB010000108.1 GCA_947649285.1 uncultured Clostridia bacterium | reverse complement strand
CAAAAAGATTATGGAGCTGCACCAAGGAACCCTTTCCATTTTCAGCCAGATGCACCATGGGACTACTGTGAAGCTGAGCATCCCCATCCCCAACAAGCCTTTTCCGGCAGAAAAGCTGAACACTCCCCGCGCAACGTATTATTCCCTGCGGTTTTCAGACGCAGACATTGTTTTTTCAGATATTTGCAAATCCACCTTTTTATAAAGAAAAACGCTACAGTTTTAACCGCAGCGTTTTTCTTTTCAAGCAAAGCAAGCCTTCAGCTCTTCTGTTTTATTGGTTTCTTCCCATTTTACGCCCAGATCCTCGCGGCCCATATGGCCGTAAGCCGCCAGCTTTTTATAAATCGGCCGGCGGAGATCCAGCGCCTCGATAATTTTGGCCGGACGGAGGTCAAAAATCTGTTCCACGGCTTTGGCGATCTCCTCGTCCGGATACCGGCCGGTACCAAAGGTATCCACCATAATGGAAACCGGTTTCGCCACGCCGATTGCATAAGCCAGCTCAATTTCACACTGCCGTGCCAGCCCGGCCGCTACAACATTTTTCGCCGCCCAGCGCGCCGCATAAGCCGCGCTCCGGTCCACCTTGGTCGGATCCTTACCCGAAAAGGCACCGCCGCCATGCCGCGCATAGCCACCGTATGTATCCACGATGATTTTCCGCCCAGTCAAGCCGCTGTCCCCCATCGGGCCGCCAATGACAAACCGTCCGGTTGGATTGATCAGATAGCGGGTATTCCCGTCCAGCAGCTCCGCCGGAACCGTTGCTTTTGCAACAGACTCAATCAGATCGGCACGGATGGTTTCCAACGAAACCTCCGGGTCATGCTGAGTTGAAATGACGATGGTATCAATCCGTACCGGTTTGCCATCCTCGTATTCTACCGTTACCTGGGTTTTTCCGTCCGGACGGAGGTAGGGGAACTGGCCATTCTTGCGGACCTCAGTCAGGCGCTTCGCCATCTTATGTGCCAGCGCAACCGGCATCGGCATCAGCTCGGGAGTTTTATCACAAGCATAACCGAACATCATCCCCTGATCGCCCGCACCGGTTGAATCGCTGTCCTCCTGGGAGCCGGTTTTCTGCTCCAAGGCCTTATCTACACCCAGCGCAATGTCCGGGGACTGCTCATGAATGGCCGTCAGCACGCTGCAGGTTGAAGCGTCAAAGCCGAATTTAGCGCGGTCATAACCAATCTCCGTAACGGTTTCCCGCACAACACTCGGGATATCCACATAAGAACTGGTAGTAATTTCGCCCATTACCAGAATCATACCGGTGGTTGTAGCCGTTTCGCAGGCTACCCGGGCGGAAGGATCCTTAGCCAGAATAGCGTCGAGCACAGCATCGGAAATCTGATCGCAGATTTTGTCGGGATGCCCTTCTGTAACGCTTTCAGAGGTAAACAGATAACGTGACATGTTCATACTTCCTTTCTTGATCTACTCGAACAATGAAAGTGAATGCCTTATACGTCCGTTTAAAAGCAGGACAAAAAGCGCCCGGAGTATTCCGAGCGCATGTTTAAACCGGGTTTAAACCTCATCTTCGGATTTTTCTCCTCTGGATTTAGCACCTTACTTTTCAGCAGGCTGCCGGATTTCATCGGGCCAGTCCCTCCATCACTCTCGATAAGGTATTCACTTTTATCTATATTATAACAGAAAAAGGGAAGCCTGTCAAGGCAAAGCGGAAAAATTGCCCCCTCTTTGCCCTGCTTCGGCTCATTACCGAAAAGACGGTAAACAGGCATTTAAATTTCGGGTTCCTGCGGCGGCTCGCAGAAGTCCTCCCCGCAATCGCAGTCCGGCTCGGCATCCGAAGCAACCGGCTCTTCCTCCCTTTTCAGCTTAGTCCCGCATTTTGCACAATAGAAATTATCCATGGGGTTTTTCGCAGCGCAGGCCGGGCAAACCCGCTCGTTTTTCCGCTGGGCTAGTTCCTCGTTAATCAGCCGGAGCTGCTCCATGCACTCGTCGATTTCCTCGGTCAGCGAATCCACCAACTCGTCATTGTCGTAGCCGCCCTTGACCATCGAATAAACCGAACTTCCCAATTGTTCATACAGCTTTTTGATTTCACCGTTCAGCTTAATACATTCATATTTCGATTTTGAAATTTCATAAAGCTCATTGGTTTTTTTCCCTGCCGCGTCGGCAATATCCTTCGCCTTCAGCACAAACTCATCAAATTTTCCTGCCATTGTGTTCCATCCTTTCTTCTGGTTGGCTTTAGAACCTGTATTCACAACCGGAAAACGCCGTCCAGCCGGGCCTTTTCCTGGCATACTGCGTTCATTTTTCTTGCCATACGCCAGTATGCCTGCCAAAAATCGCCTTGTCTGCCGGGAAAATCCCTCGGCCGTCCGGCATCCCCAGCTATAACATACAGGTTCTTATTCCCGGCCTGACCGCCGGATTCTGTTCTTTTCATTATATCCTATTCCGCAAAGAAATACAACTCCGCCGCTCTTTTTTAGGCAGAAAACTTAAACGCCCAAAAATTCATGCAGCACCGTATCCTCCGGGATATACGGACTTCCCAGGGGAACAAAATATTCCAGCGCTTTCCGGAGCCGGCTGATTTCCGCCTGATATTTTTCGGAAATCTCACTTTTCGCCAAAATCTGTTCCAGATAGGAACCGTACACATTCGGTTCATACAAAATGGCCGAATCAATCTGGAAATCCGCGCTGTCACGATAAGGGAGAATATTTTCCCGTTCGCTCGCTACAACATTGACCCACATGGACAGGGTAGAATCCACCGTATTGCCGCGGTAAAAATAGTCCCGCACCATCCGCCGGATCAGCCGGATATCCTGTGCGTTGAGAAGCAGCAGGTCGTCCTGATAATAATCTGAATTAGGGGAAATGTAGAGCTTCAGGAAATGGGAAGGGTCATGTCCCTCCACCACCTCCGGGCAGAGGGCGTGAATCCCCTCCAGGATCACGATGGTTTCCTCGTCCACTTCCAGCCGCTGAACTTCAGCGGAACGTCTCCCCACCGTAAAATCGAAAATCGGGAAATCCGACGCGCCGGTCCCGACCAATTCATCAAAACAGCGATCCAACGCCGCCATATCCAGGGTTTTGACGGATTCAAAATCCGTGTCCCCATTGGGCAGCTTGGGAAGCTGATCCCGGTTGACAAAAAAGTTATCCAGTGAAACGACCACCGAACGAACACCATGTTTTGCCAGCTCGGCCGAAAGCTTCCCGGCCGTAGTCGTCTTGCTGGAACCGGAGGGCCCGGAAACCAGCAAAATCGAACACTGTGCGCTCCGGCGCGCAATTTCGTCTGCCGTGGCCCGGATCTGGTTGCGGTAAATCCGTTCCGAAACCGTTACAATTCGATGAGGTGCGGTAAGCACCATCCCGTTCAGCCATGCCGCGCTGACACGGTCATTTTTCCTGGTTTGCATAAAAATCAGTCACCTGCTCTTTCCTGGTTTTTATTTGATCAAAGCGGTCGATATATTCAAAATGGTATTTGAAGTTGAAAATGCGTTCAATCGGGTTCTTTCCGCTGGCCGGATCCTTCATCCCGCTCACCAGCTTGGTCACGCCGCCTGCCCCGCAGGCAAGGATCGTTTGGATTTCATCCATGATATACACATTATACAGGCTCTCCGCCCCCGGCTTGGCAAACCCCACGTTTTCCAGATTCCCAATCGTATTTTTCTGACGGTAGAGGTAATAAGGACGATAACCAGCAGCCAGCAAAGCCTCTCTTGCAAAAGCCGTCATCCCATCCGTAACGTTGGTTTTCACATAATCCGCGATGCCCTCTTCGGAAAAAAGATCGGCGCTGCGCTTGATGGACAGGGTATGGACGGTAATATTGGAGGGAGAAAGCCGAATCGCTTCTTCTATTGTATGCTGGAAGCTTTCCAAAGTATCCCCCGGAAGCCCGGCGATAAAGTCCATATTGATGGTATCGAAGCCCATTTCGCGCGCCATCCGGTAGCATTCCACCGCTTCCGCCGCCGTATGCCGCCGCCCGATCCTGCGGAGGACATCATCATTGAAGGTCTGGGGATTGACGGAAATCCTCCCGGCGCCGGAAGCACGGATCACCTCCAGCTTTTCCCGGGTAATCGTATCCGCGCGCCCGGCCTCGATGGTATATTCCCGCGCGGAGGGAACGTCAAAATAGGCGGAAACCGCGTCCGTAACCTGCTTGAGCTGGGCGGCGGAAAGCGCGGTCGGCGTCCCTCCGCCAATATAAATGGTATCCAGCTTCAGCCGGTTCTGCTTCGCTGCCTGGGCGGTCAGCTCCAACTCCTGGCAGAGAAGCGCCAGGTATTCCTCGATTTTATCCGTTGCTTTCCGGGTCGTGATGGCATGGGAAACAAAGGAACAATAGCTGCACCGGCTGGCACAGAAAGGGATCGAGATATACAGGCTGTAGGAGCGTTCGGGAAGATCCGCCAACAGGCCGGACTGCACATCAGCTGTGGTAAACGCCAGCCGGAGCTTTTCCGGGCTGACCAGATACTCCTCCCGCAAAAAGCGGGCGGTTTCCTCATCCGGACGTCCTGCCGCGCGTTCCCGCTGGATGATATTCACCGGGCGCACCCCGGTCAGAATCCCCCAGCTGGGCTGAATCCCCAGCCATTCGGAAAGCAGCCGGTAGAGCTCCACGCACAAAACCCGCTCGCACTCCTTCTCATATTCCGGCAGGGTATTGGGAAGGGCCGCTTCCCGGCTGCGGGAAGCCCCTCCCAGGGAAACCTCTACGCAAAGCCGGGTCTGTTCCTTCCCTTTTTCCCGGATTGTCCGGACAAAATCCCCCTCCGGGACAGGCCCCTCCGGATCAAATACATGGGTGAACCGGATCAGCGGGAAAAACAGCTTGCAGATTCCTTCCAGTTCATATTTAAACGGATGCCCGCAAAAGTAAAGGGTCATTTCAATTCCTGCTCTTTCTTATGATTAAGTTTACCAAATCGGGAATTCCTCCATCAGGTAGAGGTTGGCCTGCTTTTCCCGGGACAGGCTGGAGCTTTCCCCATGCCCGGGGAAAATGCGGTCATCCCCCTCCAGCGAGGCGATCCGTTTCATAGACTCCCGCTGCGCCCGGGAATCCCCGCCATAAAGATCAGTCCGGCCTGCCGCCCCGGCAAACAGCGTATCCCCGGTAATCAGCATTCCATGCCCCTGCAAAAGGCTGGAACCGGGGGTATGCCCTGGCGTATGCAAAACGGTCAGCCGGATTTCATCCAGCTGGATTTTATCCCCCTCCCGGTAAAGCCGGGTGATCCGCGGAGGCTTGAATTTCTGGAGCAGCCCTTTGGGGAAAAAATCCCCCTGCGTGCCAACCGGGTCCCGGAAAAGCTCCTCGTCCAGTTCAGGAACCAGCACTTCTACCCCTGGCCCGGCCAATGCGTCCGCCCCTCCGATATGGTCAAAGTGCCCATGGGTAAAGACCAGCATCCGCAGGGTCAGCCCATTTTCCTCCAGCACTGCTTGGATCTTCTCCGGATCCGCCCCGGCGTCGATCACCAGCGCATTTTTGCCCGAACTTTCCAGGATATAGCAATTTACTCCAAGCGGTCCGGTTATTAAGGTATGCAGAATCATATCCGCTTTCTCTCCTTGAATAGATTTTGTCTGAACGCTCCGGTTACTTTTTCTCAATTTCATCCGTATCCAGCCAGATCGTCACCGGGCCTTCATTGCAAAGCCGAAACTTCATATGCGCCCCGAAAACCCCGGTCTGCACCGGTTTCCCCAGCAGCCGCCCCGCCTGGACATTAAAATAGCCATACAGGCGGTCGGCTTCCCCCGGCTTGGCCGCGGCGAAGAAGGAGGGACGCCTGCCATGCCGGCAGTCCGCCGACAGGGTGAATTGAGAAACCACCAGCAGCTCCCCACCGGTATCCAGCAGCGAACGGTTCATCTTCTCGTTTTCATCCATGAAAATCCGCAGCTCGCAGATCTTTTTGGCCAGGAAATCCGCCTGGGCTTCCCCATCGCCTTCCATTACGCCCAGAAGGATGGCCAGCCCGGGGCCGATACGCCCGGTTTCTACCCCTTCCACCACAACGGAAGCTTCGGAAACCCGTTGGATCAATGCACGCATAAAGCCTGCCTCCTTGTATTATAGAGTAGTAGTTATTAGAGCCCCTCTCCAAGGGCTGTGCTA
>CANSRB010000107.1 GCA_947649285.1 uncultured Clostridia bacterium | reverse complement strand
GAATGGTATTATTGCCCTTATTTCCCGAACAGAATATCGTTCACCAGTGCTTCCAGCATTTCCTGCCGTCCGCTGCGGTTGGAACGGACCTCGCCCAGCCCAAGCGCATAGGCCTCCAGCGACTCGAAGGTCGCCTTGCCAGAAACGATCTCCGCACCGATCCCACTTTCATAGCTGGAATAGCGTTCCTGGACAAAAGCATCCAAACGACCGTCCTCGATCAGCTGAGCCGCTTTTTTCAAGCCGAGCGCAAACGCGTCCATCCCCGCGATGTAGGAATAAGCAATATCATCAAACCCGAAGGAAGCCCGGCGCGCTTTTGCGTCAAAGTTCAGGCCGCCGTTGACAAAACCGCCCGCCTTCAGGACCTCATACATACAGAAGGTGGTATCGTACAGGTTGGTCGGGAACTGGTCGGTATCCCAGCCCAGCAGCATATCGCCCTGGTTCGCGTCAATCGAGCCGAATACGCCGTTATCCCGCGCTACCCGCAGCTCATGCTGGAAAGTATGGCCCGCCAGGGTGGCATGGTTCGCCTCGATATTCAGCTTGAAGTCCTGATCCAGCCCGTATTTCCGCAAGAAAGCCAGCACGGTGGAAGCATCAAAATCATACTGGTGCTTGGTGGGTTCTTTCGGCTTGGGCTCGATATAGAAATCGCCGGTATAGCCGATCGAACGGCCATACTCGACCGCCATCCGCATCAGGCGTGCCATGTTGTCCAATTCCAGGCTGGTGTTGGTGTTCAGCAGGGTTTCATAGCCCTCGCGGCCGCCCCAGAACACATAACCCGTACCGCCCAGCCGTTTGGTGACCTCAATCGCCTTTTTGATCTGGGCTGCTGCATAAGCGAACGCGTCCGCATTGCAGCTGGTGCCGGCACCGTGCATATAGCGGGGGTTGTTGAAGCAGTTCGCCGTGCCCCAAAGCAGCTTGATCCCGGTCTTTTTCATCTGTGTTTCAATCAGATCGACGATTTCATCCAGGTTGCGGTTGCTTTCTGCCAAGTCTTTCCCTTCCGGCGCGATGTCCCGGTCATGGAAGCAGAAATACTCAATCCCCAGCTTCTGCATCAGTTCAAAGGCAGCGGCAACCTTATTTTTATAGATTTCCATAGGGGAAGCCCCGCCGAAGCTTTTGTCCATCGTACCGGAACCGAAAATATCCGTACCCTCCGCGTCAATGGTGTGCCAGTAGGAAAGCGCGAACTTCAAATGCTCGCTCATCTTTTTCCCTAGGACTACTTCATCTTTATTGTAGTGATGGAAGGAAAGCGAGTTTTTGGAGCCGGGGCCCTCATAACGGATGGCTGGGATTTCAGGAAAAAATTCTTTCATGCAGGATACATCCTTTCTTATTTTTCATTTTGTATATTAAAGTCAATTGATTACTCTATGTTATATCGAAGCTTCACTTCATTCTGGGTCAGCCTTTGCTTGGATTTTGGAAGCGTCTTTTGCGTTAAGAACCGGAATAGCGTCATCACCGACTCATAGCCCTGTTTTACCGGCTGTTGGCATACAGTGGCGTTGATAAGCTTCCAGCGGAGGAAATTCTTCACATCGTCGGTGTCATCCACTGTAATAATTTTCAGTTTCCCCGCCAGGCCGGATTCCTCTACAGCCCGCAAGCCTCCTGCCACACCGCCTGCACAAAAATACAGCGCATCCGGCGGATCCTCCCGGAGCAGTTCCCCAACTTGATGATAAGCCGAACGGTTATCATCCTCCGTTTCGATGATCGAAACCAGACGGATCCGCGGATAATCCTGCTCCAGTACGGTGCGGAACCCTTCGATCCGCTGGTTATGCCCCAGCATCCGGAAGGAGCCGGTCACAATGCTCACCCGCAGCTCGGATTGGGTCATCTGGCCAAGCAGTTCTGCGGCCGTCCGCCCGCTTTGCAAGTAATCACAGCCCACGAAGCAAAGCTTATCCAGCCCTGGGACATCCGTATTCAACGCTACGACCCGGATCCCTGCGGCAGCCAATTCATTCAGGCGATCAATCACACGGGGGTCATTGATCGGGGTAATCACCAATCCCTCCGGCTTTTGTGCGGCAATCCGGTCGATCTCTGCCAGCTGTTCCTCCGGATTGTACCCGGTCAGCTCGGATTGGATCAAACTGACACCAAAACTGCGGATCTCCCTTTCTGCCCGAGCGATCCCCCGCAGCACCTTATCGAAAAACGGGTTCCCCTTTGAATTGGTCAGCACCCCGATCTGCACCTTCCGCTGGGAATGGGCCAGCGCTTTCGCTACGGCGTTCGGCTCATAATGGAGCTCCGCCGCGATTTCCCGAACCCGTTTGGCCACTTCAGGATTGATCCCCGACCTGTTATTCAGTGCGCGATCCACTGTCCCACGGGAAACCCCGGCAGCTTCTGCGATTTGTTTAATAGTTACCGCCATCGGCATCCTTCCTTTCGGATACGTGCTCGCGCACAAGTTATCTTTATTATAATCCTCCTCATCCGGTTTTGTCAAGAAATTGTTTCTCTTTCTGTAGGGCTGTTTTATAAAAAGCAAGAATCCCCCCAGCGCGCTCTGCACGCCGAATCGGGAGCCATGCATGATCCAGATGCGGGACTCGGCATCCCGCGTCCCCTCCCCTTTTCTTTGATCGGTCAAAGAAAAGGGGAGAAAAGAAGCCAATGCTTCTTTTCAAGTGCGTGGACTATAAAACTTGACCTTTTTTATAAAACAGGCAGGGACTGCTTCAGCCGAAACAGTCCCTGTTCAAAGATAAAATACTTATTCCGAAGTTTGTCATTTAAAGATGCTTTTCGATGGATTCAATCGCTTCAGCCAGCTGCCTCCGCGGGCCGGTACGCTCCATTAACTGAGCCGGATGTTCACCCCGGACAGTCCCGCCATCCACCAGGATTTTACCAACCTTATCCTCAGAAGGCACAGTGAACATCAGTTCTCCCAATACCTCTTCCAAAATACCGCGCAGGCCCCGCGCACCAGTTTTCCGCTCAATCGCCAGTTTGGCAATCTCGGAGTAAGCATCCCGGGTGAATTCCAGCTCTACGTCATCCAGCCCGAAAATTGCCTGATACTGCTTCGCAAAGGCGTTTTTCGGCTCGGTCAAGACGCGGATCAGCATTTCCTCATCCAGTTCCTCAAACACCGCCAGCACCGGCAGACGGCCAACCAGCTCCGGGATCAGGCCGAACTTGACCAGATCATGCGGGATTACCTTCTGCATGATATTTTTCCGGGCCTTATCCCCCCGGGAAGGGATTTCCCCGCCGAAGCCCAGCGTGCCTTTTTCACCCCGGTCCGCAATCACCTTTTCGATCCCATCGAAGGCGCCGCCGCAAATGAACAGGATATTCTTGGTATTGACCTGGATAAACTCCTGGTTCGGGTGTTTCCGCCCGCCCTGAGGCGGCACGTTGGAAATCGTCCCTTCGATAATTTTCAGCAGGGACTGCTGTACCCCTTCGCCCGAAACATCCCGGGTAATCGAGGTGTTTTCCGATTTGCGGGCAATTTTATCAATCTCGTCAATATAGATGATGCCATGCTCCGCAGCCTCCACATCGAAGTCCGCCGCTTGAAGCAGCCGGACCAGCACATTCTCGACATCATCGCCCACATAGCCGGCTTCGGTCAGTGTGGTGGCGTCCGCAATGGCAAAGGGGACATCCAACACCTTGGCCAGCGTCTGGGCCAGCATGGTCTTGCCGACGCCGGTCGGACCCATCATCAGGATATTGCTTTTTTGCAGCTCCACGCCCAGTTCCTCGCCATGCTGGATCCGCTTATAGTGGTTATACACCGCGACGGCCAGCTTTTTTTTGGCGTCGTCCTGCCCGATGACATAATCGTCAAAAATTTTCTTGATCTCGATCGGTTTCAGTACAACCATTTCTTCCGCCTGACCATGCCGGGATTTTCTTCGGGAAGGGGCCGCGGGAAAATCTTCATCGTCATGGATCATCTCATAACAGAGGTTGACGCAATCATCACAGATAAATGCTCCGTTTGAATAAAGCAGACGGTAAACCTCATCCTCCCGCTTGCCGCAGAAGCTGCAGCGGGGTCTTTTCTCGTCATTGTTGGGCATCTTCCGCACCCTGCCTTTCTGCCGTCGGGGATATCCCCCTGCCAGCACTTGTTCTTCGATACTTGCCGCTGTCCTTACGGCGGACTTTTTGCCAGTGAAAAAGCCCGTTCACTCCCTCACAGCCAGGCTCAGCGATGCTCGATGACCTTATCCACCAGCCCGTATTCCAACGCTTCCTGCGCGGTCATCCAGTAATCGCGTTCGCAGTCGCGCTCCACTTCCTCCGCTGTTTTCCCGGTATTCTGGGCCAGGATCCGGTTCAAACGGGCTTTTGTCCGCAGGATATGGTCGGCGTTGATCTTAATATCGGTTGCCTGGGAATATCCCCGGCTGCCGGCCGACGGCTGATGGATCATTACTTCGGCATTCGGCAGAACCAGACGCTTGCCCTTGGTCCCGGAAGAGAGCAAAAATGCCCCCATCGAAGCGGCAAGCCCAATACAGATGGTCGAAACATCGCACTTGATATACTGGATCGTGTCATAGATCGCCAACCCTGCGGAAATAGAACCGCCCGGGCTGTTGATATAGAGGTTGATCTCCTTATCCGGGTCTTTTCCCTCCAGATAAAGCAGCTGCGCTACCACCAGCGACGCCGTTGTATCGTTCACTTCGTCACAGAGCATGATAATCCGGTCGTTCAGCAGCCGGGAATAAATATCATAAGAACGCTCACCATGATTGCTTTGCTCCACTACCATTGGGACTAAACTCATAATCAAACTCTCCTTTTTCCGGGCGGATCCCGTCGAATCCGCTCTAAAACTGCGAATGTTCCGCCCACAGTCAGCAGGCGAAACATTCCATCCATTGTGTATTCGGGTTCTGCTTACTGGATCACTGCGGAAGACTTGACCAGATCGATCGCTTTATTGACCGCCAGATCCTTTTTCAGCTCGGATGCCGGGATAACGGATTTAAGCTCATCCGCTTTCATCTGGTAATTTTCTGCCAGTTTCGCATATTCTGCCTCCAGCTCCTCCTCGGAAGCAGAGATGTTTTCCAGCTCTACAATTTTTTCCAGTGCCAGGCGGATCTTCACCTGTTTTTTCGCCTGCTCCTCAAAGGTCATCCGGAAGGAATCCATCTCCATACCGGTGTACTGGAGATACAGCTCCAGATTCATCCCCTGGGACTGCAAGCGGTAGGAGAAATCACGGATCATATCGTCGATCCGCGCCTCGTACATTTCCTGCGGGATCTCGGCTTCCATGTTCTCGATCACTTTGTCAATCAGCTTGTTTTCCACATCGTCCGAAGCCGCTTTTTCCGCCTGCTCTTCCATCTTGCTGCGGATATCCGCTTTCAGTTCGTCCAGCGTGTCCTTATCCGAAACATCCTTTGCAAACTCATCATCCAGCTCGGGCAGCTCTTTCGACTTGATCTCATGCACCTTGCATTTGAATACTACCGGCTTGCCTTTCAGCTCCTCCGCATGGTAGTTCTCCGGGAAGGTCACATTGACATCGAACTCATCCCCGATATTGCGGCCTTCCAGCTGTTCCTCAAAGCCTGGAATAAACTGACCGGAGCCCAATTCCAGCGAGAATTTCTCCGCTTTGCCGCCGTCAAATGCCACACCGTCCAAGTAACCGTCGAAGTCAAAGGTCAGGGTATCACCCTTCTGGGAAGCGCGGCCCTCCGCGTCAACCAGCCGGGCACCGCGGTCCTGCATCGCTTTTAGACGGTTGGCAACATCCTCGTCGGTGACTTCCTTTTTCTCTTTGGTTACGGCAATGCCCTTATAATCTTTGACAGAAACTTCCGGTTTTACCACACATTTTGCAACAAAATCAAAACCTTTTTCCAGGCTGACCTCTTTTGCTTCCACTTCCGCCGGCGCTACAACCTCCAGGCCTGCCTCTTCGATGGCTTCCCTCAGGGCTGTCGGGTACAGCTCATTGATGGCATCCTCAAAGAAAAAGCCTTCGCCATACATTTTTTCCACCATCTTGCGGGGCGCTTTCCCTTTACGGAAGCCCGGAACGTTGATTTTGCCGATATTTTTACGGTAGGCTTTTTCCACCGCTTTTTCTAACGCCTCTGCCTCCACATGGATGCTCAGCTCCCACCGGTTGACATCTACTTTATTTTTTTCAATTAAGCTCATCAC
>CANSRB010000106.1 GCA_947649285.1 uncultured Clostridia bacterium | reverse complement strand
CTGCATTTTGAACCACCGCAGCAATGTGATAATAACACCCCAGACCAAATTCATTTGTTTCTCTTTGGCATCGATCATATATTTCCTGTTGCAAATCCTTCAAAATATCCGTTCGCATCTGTCTCATACGATTTTCTCTATCCTTACTCTAAAATCCCGATTTGTCGATTTGTCACGAGCCAAGCATACCACCAATAAGAGTGACATTCCACTTTCATTTATAGGCGCTGATAGTAGTAGCAAGCAATGCCCCGGTATATACCCGGTGCAGCTTGTTGGCGGCCGAAGGCCCCCAAGCCCCCGGTGATCGGCGCAGCTACGTCCGATGCACAAGCCGCCGTTGGCGTCTGCTGGTCGATCACCGCCTTTCCAGCCTGTGTCATTCTGCCACAAAAATGTATAAAGGGTGGTTTCACCACCCTTTATACATTACATCTCAGGGGTAGCTCCTTGCACCTGTTCATTCATCAGGGTTTCCTCCCCTACATCGGCTTCAGGTTTTGATTGAGCCGGTCCACCATCCAGGCGATCCGCTTTTCCCGCCCGGCTTCGGTCTTTGCATCCAGATACGCCCGTGTGTAAGTCTTTTTTACGGATAAGGGCATCGCCTGGAAGTTGGCGCAGGCGGGTGTATAGCCCTCCAGCAAGGCGGCTACGCAGGCAATTTGTTTCTCGGTAATCTCCGGGGGCTTCGGCGCGTCCCATTGGCCGTTCTTTTTGGCTTCCTCGATTTTCTTTCTGCCGGAATCCGTCATCAGGCCCCGTTCCTCCAGCTTTTGGACTAACGCCTTATTTTTTTCCGACCACTTGCTTTTCTCCCGGCGCATCGAAAAATATTTCCTGTAGGATTGGTCGTCTATACGCTGCATCTGCCCGTCAATCCAGCCAAAGCAGAGCGCTTCTTCTAAAGCTTCCCCGGCCTTCAGGGTTTTGGGCCCGCCGGACTTGCCGAATAACAGCCAAACCCCCTCTGAAGTGAGGCAGTGGCTGTGAAGCCATTCCCGGAATTCCTCCCTGCTGGTAAAGGTCAATAGTTCGCTCATGAGTCGTCCCTCCTTTTTCCGCCGGATGGTTCCGGACATTTGTTGTTCCAGGTTTCATCAGGCACTTTTATTTTATCACGGAAATTCTCTTCTTTCAATGCGAAAAAAGGGGATACAAAAAAACCAAGCTTTAACGGGGCGTAGCCGAGCTGTCTCCGCTGTTCACCATGTGGGGGCGGGGTGTGGGACGCGGCGTCCCGTATTGGGATTGCGGCCAACGGGACGGAGTGGGAACCCTTGAGCATTTCAGGATACTGCTTTTTACGAAACAAGCGTGCCATTCTGTGAAACAGTGCTTTACAAGGGGCAGATTTTCTTTTATAATAAGAATTGATCGGCCCGAATCGACGGGCCTGTATGACGATCTGGGGATTTAATTTTAATTCAGGATAGAAAAGGATGGATTTTTTTGCTGTTTTACGATGAAACCAAGCTGGAGCTGCAAGGGCTGTCTCCGCAACTGGATGAATTATATGCTGCGCTGGGGATCGATCAGAAGCAGCAGGAGATTGCCGAGCTGGAAAAGCAGGCGGCGGAGCCGGATTTCTGGAGCGATTTGGAGAATTCCCAGAAGGTTCTCCAGCGGACCAGCCAGTGTAAATCAGCCGTACACGCCTTCGAGCGGCTGCGCGGCCAATATGATGATATCATGACCCTGCTGGAAATGGCAATGGAAGAGGATGATGAATCGGTAGCGGAGGAGATCCGGGAAGGGTTTTCCAGCTTCAAGCGGGCGCTGGAGGACTGCAAGCTGCAAACCCTGCTCTCAGGAGAGTACGACGTCAACAACGCTATTTTGACTTTCCATGCCGGTGCGGGCGGCACCGAGGCGCAGGACTGGGTCGAGATGCTCTTCCGGATGTACCACCGCTGGGGGGAGCAGAAAGGCTTTAAAGTCAAGACCCTGGACTATCTTCCGGGAGAAGAAGCCGGCATCAAGAGCGCCAGCATCCTGGTGGAGGGGGAAAACGCCTACGGCTTCCTGAAAAGTGAAGCCGGCGTCCATCGGTTGGTGCGGGTTTCCCCGTTCGATTCCTCCGGACGGCGGCATACCTCCTTTGCTTCGCTGGAGGTTATGCCGGAAATTGACGACAGTATTGAGGTCAATATCCGCCCCGAGGATCTGGAGGTATCGGCTTTCCGTTCCGGCGGCGCGGGCGGACAGAACGTCAACAAGGTTTCCTCAGCAGTGCGGATGGTGCATCTCCCGACCGGGATCGTTGTATCCTGCCAGACCGAGCGCAGTCAGCTGCAAAACAAGGCGACCTGCCTGAAGATGCTGAAATCCAAGCTGATCCAAATCAAGGAGCAGGAGCATCTGGAGAAGATCGAGGATATCAAGGGGGTGCAGAAAGAGATCGCCTGGGGCTCCCAGATCCGCTCCTATGTCTTTATGCCCTATACCTTGGCGAAGGATCATCGCACCGGGTTTGAAAACGGCAATATCGGCGCAGTCATGGACGGCGATCTGGATGGTTTTATCAATGCTTATTTGACGGCGAAGAGCCGCGGCGAGGTGTAAGGCGATGGCCCAAAACCGTGATTTCTGGACGGCGGCGGAGACCCTGGTGGCTCAGTCCCGGATTGTGATCGACCGGCCGAAAGGGTCCGCTCATCCGAGGTATCCCGACTTCCTCTACCCGGTGGACTATGGGTATCTGGAGCAGACGTCTTCAATGGATCAGGACGGTATTGACGTATGGGTCGGCACGGACCCGGGCCGCGCGGTGGATGCGGTTGTCTGCACCATCGACTTGATGAAGCGGGATTCGGAGATCAAAATCCTAATCGGCTGTACCGAGCAGGAAAAAGAGTGGATCGACCGGGTTCATAACGAAACCGATTTGATGAAAGGGCTGCTGATACGCCGGGAATAGGGCCAGATTTGGCCTTCTTTTCACCGAAAAACCGCTTTTTGCATAGAATACTCCGAGGTGATTGAAATGCTCGGAGAATGGATTTCTTTGGCAATCTTGCTTTTTTTCAGCTTGGTGGGGATGTTTACCCTGTCCAACTGGCTGATCGACCGCTGCTATGAAACGCCGCAGGAGGGGCAGCTGGTGACGCTTTACCGGATGGAAGGGGAATCCGACTGTGTGGAAAGCCATCTGCGCGCGCTGCTGCGGAATCATGAAGGCCGGGTGATCGTGGTGGATGACGGGGTCGGGGACAATAGCCGTAAGGTGCTGGAGCGGATGTCTTCGGAGCATCCGCGGCTGTCAATGGTGGCAGGGAACGAGCTTCCCGCGTATCTGGAGCGGCTTCGAAAATAGGATCGAAAGAGGATAGATGATTGGTGGAACAGGAGGGATTGAATGGCAGAGCCGGAGCTGACCGTGCTGGAGGGCTGTGTGGAAAATATCGTATATGCCAATGAGGACAGCGGCTTTACGGTTTTGGATCTGGATGCCGGGGGGGAATTGGTCTGCGTCGTCGGCACCCTCCTTTCCGTTGAGGTGGGGGAGGAGCTGCGCCTGACCGGCCGGTATTCCGCCCATCCGACCTACGGCACCCAGTTCCGGGCCGAGGTGGCGGAGCGCCGGCTGCCGGCAACCGCCAGCGCGATCCGGAAATATCTGGCGTCCGGGGTGGTCAAGGGGATCGGCCCGGGGCTGGCGCAGAAAATCGTGGAGCGCTTTCAGGACGATACCCTGAAAATCCTGGAGGAAACGCCGGAACGTCTGGTGGAGATCCCGGGGATCAGTAAACGGAAAGCCGAGCGGATGGCGGAGGATTTCAAGCAGGTCTTCGGTGTGCGCGCCTTGATGCTGTTTTTGAGCAGCCACCAGGTCAACCCGATGCAGAGCGTGCAGATCTACAAAAAATGGGGGGGCGGCGCGCTGGATAAAATCCGGCAGAATCCCTATATCCTTTCCACCAGTGACCTGCATCTGCCTTTTGTGCTGGCGGATAATATTGCCAAGGATTTCGGCTTCCCGCAGGATTCCTCCGAGCGGGTTTGGGCTGGATTATCCTATGTGCTGTCTTACAATTCGAATAACGGGCATACCGCCCTTCCCCGAAAGCTGCTTCTGCCCATGGCGGAGCGGCTTTTGGGGCTTTCTTCCGATTTGCTGGACGTCCAGCTGGACGCCGGGATCGAAGCGGGTTTCTTCATCTCGATGCAGGAGCTGACCGAGCTGATTTTCCTGCCCCTCTATTTCACGGCGCAGAAATACATTGTGTCCCGGCTTCAGCTGATGCTTCGGGTGTATTCGGAGAAACCGCCGGATGTGGAAGCGGCGATCGACCTGCTGGAGCGGGAAAAGGGGATAGTCTATGAGGGGCTTCAGCGCCGGGCAATCCAGCAGGCCGTGGAGCATGATGCGTTTATCCTGACCGGCGGGCCGGGGACCGGTAAAACAACCACCCTGAACGGGATTATCGACGCATTGGAGCAGCAGGGGAAACAGGTGGCAATCGCTGCGCCGACCGGCCGGGCAGCCATGCGGATTTCTGAAGTGACCGGCCGGGAAGCTAAGACGATCCATCGCCTGCTGGAGGTGGAGGTTGGGTTTGCCAAAACCGGAAAGCTGGAATTTGTCCATAATGAGCAGAACCCCCTGGAAGCTGACGCGGTGATTGTGGACGAGATGTCCATGGTGGATACGCTGCTTTTCGATGCGCTGCTTCGGGCGATGAAGCCGGCTTCCAAGCTGGTGCTGGTGGGGGATTTCCACCAGCTTCCGAGCGTCGGGGCGGGGAATGTCCTGCGCGATCTGATCGAAAGCGGCGTCATCCCAACGGTGGAATTGACCCATATTTTCCGGCAGGCGGCGCAAAGCCTGATCGTGACCAATGCGCACGAGATTGTCGAGGGGCGGATGCCTGACCTCTCCCGGAAGGACAACGACTTTTTCTTCCTGCCCTTTCCGAACGGGGCGGAAGCGGCGGCTGTCATTGCGGATCTTTGCTCTTTCCGGCTGCCGAAAAGCTATGGCTTTTCCCCGTTTGAGGAGATCCAGGTTCTTTGCCCTTCCCGCAAAGGGGAGCTGGGGTCGGTAGAGCTGAACCACCGGCTTCAGGAGCGGCTGAATCCGGCCGAACCGGGCAAGATGGAGTTCAAAAGCAGCGCCTACCGTTTCCGCACAGGGGACAAGGTGATGCAGATCAAGAACAATTATGATATTTCCTGGACCAAAGGGGAGGAAACCGGGGGCGGGATATTTAACGGGGACATTGGCATCATAAAAATGATTGACCGGGGCTCCAAAACGATGGCGATTGATTTTGACGAGCGGGTCTGTTACTACAGCTTTGATATGGCGAACGAGCAGCTGGAGCTGGCGTATGCCATTACCGTTCACAAAAGCCAGGGCAACGAGTTTGAGGCCATCATCCTGCCGGTGCTGGGCGGCTTTGACAAGCTGTATTACCGGAATCTGCTGTATACTGCGGTTACCCGGGCCAAACGGATCCTGATTCTGGTCGGGCAGCGGAGCCGGATTGAATTTATGGTGAAGAATGATAAAAAGAACCTGCGTTATACAGGGATGAAGAGTATGCTTCGGGAGAGTATGCAGTGAGGAACGAAGCACTGTCGCTGCTGGTTCATCTGTTCCTGCCCAACCGCTGCCCTTTCTGTGAAAAGGCGATCCCGTTTCAGGCGCTGCTCTGCCCGGACTGTGCGCAAAGCCTTCCGCTGATGGATGCCGGGCGCTGCTTGGCCTGCGGCCGGAGGGATTGTGCCTGCGATCCGGAAGCAAACGGGTTTGACCGGCTGCTGGCTCCATTTTCTTATGAGGATGGTCCTCGCCGGGCAGTCATTGGGCTGAAGTTCCACCAGAATTTGCTGAATGCGGAACGTTTGGCGCATTGGATGGCGGCGGCTTTCCTCCGTTCCGGGGAGCAGGCGGATCTGATCCTCCCAGTGCCGATGACCCGGAAGGATGTCCGGAACCGAGGATTGGATCAGTGCGCGGCTCTGGCAGAGGCGCTTTCGCGGGAATTGGGGATCCCTTTTGAAAAAGGATTGCTGGTTAAGGTGCGCCAAACCGGAAAACAGCATGACCTTTCGGCGGAAGAGAGGATGCGGAACCTGGAATCTGCCTTTGCAGTTCGGGTACCGGAAAGACTGGCAGGGAAAAGAGTGATTTTGCTGGATGATGTCTGCACGACGGGTTCCACACTTCGGGAATGCGGGCGGCTCTTGAAAAGAATGGGAGCCGTTCGGGTCGTGGCGCTGACAGCGGCCCGGACACCTTTGCAGGGGAAGGCTGTCCCGTAGAAAGTAGTATCCTGAAAGGCTCCCAGGCTGGCCTTCTGCGACACCCTAGAAGCAGAGGTTCCTACTGTCTGCAATCCGGTCGCCTACGCTGAGCGGGGATCCAAGGGGACTCCCTTGGCGCATTTCTTTC
>CANSRB010000105.1 GCA_947649285.1 uncultured Clostridia bacterium | reverse complement strand
TTCCGTCGCCGGTATGGAACCGGACTTCGTTTTCCGGCAGATACCGGGAGCCGTCCTGATCGGTCAGCATCAGGGCTTCCGGCGCGATGGCAATCTCCACGGTTTTTTCTTCGCCTGGCTCGAGAGATACCCGGGCGAAGCCGCAAAGCTTACAGTTGGGGGTCTTATAGCGTTCTTTCCCGTAGGTTGCGTAGACGGCCACAGCGTCCTCTCCCAAACGGGTACCCGTGTTTTTAACCCGTACCAGGGCTTTCAGGCTGCCGTCCTCCGCCGAGCCGGACATCTGCGGTTCGGAATGGGAAAACTGAGTATAGGACAGCCCGAACCCGAAGGGATAGAGCGCCGGGACATCCATGTAGCGGTAGGTACGGCGTTCCATGTGGTAGTCTTCGAATGCGGGGATGTCCTCCAGCGAGCGGTAGAAAGTCACTGGGGTCCGTCCGCTGGGATTCAGCAGGCCAAAGAGGGTGTCGGCGATGGCATTGCCGCCCTCAGCACCCGGGTACCAGCCGTAAAGGATGGCGTTGGTTTCCCGGCTGGCCCAGTTCAGATCCAGCGCGCCGCCGGCCAGGACGACCAGGACAGTCGGCTTTTTCAGTTCCCGGAGCTTTTCCATCAGTTCCTGCTGAAGCCCTGGGAAAGCCAGTGTGGCTTTATCCCCTGCGCCGTATTCGTTGTTGGCGTCGCCCTGTTCCCCCTCAATGGAGGAGTCCAGCCCCATGCAGAGCACCACAACGTCCGAGGCTTCTGCTACCGCGATGGCCTCGGAGAAGCCGTCCCGCGGGAAGGCGCAGCTTTCAGCGGTTTCTTTATATAGTGGACAGCCGGCGGCATAGAGCACCCGGACCTCGTCGCCGCAGACCCGCTGGATCCCTTCCAGAACCGTGCTGTAACGGGAGGAGGTGCCGTTGTAGTTGCCCTCCAGCGCGCGGATCGACGCAGCGTTCGGGCCGATTACCCCGACCGTCCGGAGCTTGGATTTGTCCAGCGGGAGCAGGCCGTCGTTTTTCAGCAGCACGAGGGATTTCCCGGCGATTTCATAGTTGACGCGGCGATGTTCAGGGCCGTCTACCAGGGTAATGTCGGTTTCCTTGTCGTAGACGCAATCCGGGTCGAACATCCCCAGCTTAAAGCGGGTTGCCATGATCCGGGTAACCGCCCGGTCGATCTCGGCCTCGGTGACGCGGCCTTCTTTATAGGCCTGGAGCACATGGAGATACACCTGCCCACAGTTCAGGTCACAGCCGGATTTCAGCGCCAGCGCCGCAGATTCTACTGCTGTATGGGTGACCAGGCAGAACATATGCATATCCGCCAGCGCGCCGCAGTCGGATACATAGTAGCCCTTGAAGCCCCATTTCTGACGGAGCACACCTTCCATATAGGACTCGTTGGCACAGCAGTGGACTCCATTGATGGTGTTGTAGGCTCCCATCAGGCCCTCGACATCGGCCTTTTTGATGCACCACTCAAACGCCGGGAGATAGGTATCATGCAGATCAAAGTCGGAAACTTCAGAGTTAAACCCATGCCGGATGCCTTCCGGGCCGGAATGTGCGGCAAAATGCTTCGCACAGGCCGCCGCTTTCATATAGCGCTCGTCCTCGCCGCCCTGCACCCCTTTGATGTAGTTCTCAGCACAGATCCCGGTCAGGACGGGGTCTTCGCCATAGGTTTCATGGCCGCGGCCCCAGCGCGGATCCCGATAGATATTGATGTTCGGGCTCCAGAGAGTCAGGCCCTTGTAGATAGAGCGGTCGCCGGATTTGCGGGCGGCGTTGTATTTGATCCGGGCTTCTTTGGCCGTGATTTCGCCGACTTTGTGGAGGGAATCCGGGTCGAAGGTGGCGGCCAGGCCGATCGCCTGGGGGAAAACGGTGGCGGTTCCTGCCCGCGCAACCCCATGCAGGCCCTCGTTCCACCAATGGTAGGAAGGGATTCCCAGGCGGTCGATCGCCGGTGCGTCGGAGCAAAGCTGGGAGGTTTTTTCTTCAATCGTCATCTGCGCGACAAGCGCTTTGGCTTTTTCCAGATAAACGTCATGGTATTTTGGATTCATAGCGGGTTCCTTTCTGTGGAGGATTCGTATAATAGCATCAGTTTAGCATCGTGTTCGAGCACAGTCAAGGGGTTTTTCTGCAATTTTACAGAAAAACCCCATCCTTGTTTTCGTGAGCAGGACTATTCGGCGCTGTGCGGCTTGTAAGCAATCCCATCCATTTGACAGAGACAGGTCGGGCCGATGAATTCAGTGACAACAGTCATTCTGGCAGGTGCGCCATTCCGGAAATATTCCCGGAATATATCCGCGCCTTTCCGGAAATCCGCGGTATTTTTAATGTAATAGTTGAGTTGTACGATATCATCCAGTGTCGCGCCTACGCTGGATAATGTGCGCGCCATGCTTTCCAGGGTGGCACGGGTTTGGTGGACAATATCTTCCTGGTCCTGTCCGCCGCCATGGTGGGCTAAAAAGATAAAATCCCCCGCAACGACGCAGGAAGAACAGGTGTTGTCACCGCAGTGGGTCGGCATTTTGAGTATCATGAGGGGGCCTCCTTTGAATATTTGTTCGATTTTATTCTATCACCTCCTTGTGAAGGAGTCAATACATTTGTACGGGATTTTTCAAGAAATCCGATGTAGCACTTTTTCCCGGAAATTCATAGCATAGAGCGTAAAAAGTATGGGAAAGGAGCGGGTTCCGCCGGATTTCGGCCGGAATCCTACAGCATTATGAAATCGAGCAGGATAGAAGCGGACTTTTTTCTGGGAGCGAATTCGCCCGGCGGGTTCTTCTCCTATTACGGCGATCTGACGGATCCTCAGCCAGGGATTCGCCGGTTTTTAATCAAAGGAGGGCCGGGCACCGGAAAATCCTCCCTGATGAAGCGGGCGGCGGAGGCCTGTGCGGAAGCGGAGCCCTTCCTGGAGCGGATCCACTGTTCCTCGGATCCGGATTCGCTGGACGGCGTGATCTTCCATCGCGGCAGAGCCAGCATGGTGGACGCGACTCCGCCTCATGTGATCGAGCCGGGTTACCCGGGCGGGTTTGAAACCGTGGTCAACCTCTGTGATTATTTTGATGAGGAAAAGCTGGAACACCGCCTGGTGGAAATCGCTGCGCTACAGGCCGCTAATCAGGAATGCCATCGGAAGTGCCGGGGATTTCTGCGGGGGGCTGAGCTGCTGCGGCAGGAGAATTTCCGTTTTGCGGAGCAGCATCTTCATTTGGAAAAAATCCGGGCTTTCGCGGCGCGCGTTATTAAAAATGAGCTGGGCGAGAGTTCGGGGCCTGCGCGGGAAGACCGCCGTTTGCTCAGTGCGGTGACGAACCAGGGGGTATTGACTTACTCTCAGACGGCGCAGGCCATTTGTACCCGGCTGTTTGTCATCCAGGATGAGTTTGGCGCAGCGGCAAACGCGCTGCTTCAGCGGATTCGTCTGGAAGCGCTCGAAAAAGGGCATTGGGTGATTTCGTGTTATTGCCCGCTGGCGCCGGAAAGCCGGCTGGAGCATCTCTTTTTCCCTGAGCTTCGGTTTGGGATTGTCACCCGGAACCGTCTGCATCCGTTTGAGGGGATCAAAGCGGCCAAAATCATCCATTTTACCCGGTTTACGGCAATGGAAGAACTCAAGCGCCGGAAACAGTGTATGAGCTTTCACCGCAAAGCGGCAGCCGGCTTGCTGGACGCGGCGGCGGAAACCCTGCGGCAGGCAAAGCGGATCCATGACCAGCTGGAGGAGCAGTATCTGGACGCGGTCGATTTCGATAAGGTAGAGGCCAAAACCCTCGAGGTACTGGAGAAGCTGAAGAGGCGATATCCTCTGGCAGAGTAAACAGAGGGTCACGCTCATCTTATAAAAATTTTTCCGGATTTTTCGCAGAGCCGAAGTTTTCCTTTACGGAAAACTGGATAGGAGGAACCGGTGTAAGCACCTGCTTCAACAGGACGCCGCTTTATTTCCAATCCGGCGGCTGCCGGATTGGGGGGGTCTGGGGATGCATCCCCAGCGGGGTTCCGGGGCGGCGCCCCGAGAAAACAGCGTTTTAAGCGTGAATAGAGGGTTTCTCCCGCTTGACCCTGCGCGGGTTCTGGGTTATACTGGAACGGGAAACCTTCGGTTTGAAAGCTGGGGGAATAGAAAGGACGATACGATGAAACAGGTAAAATTCGGGACAACAGGCAAGCTGGTGCCGGCTATTGCGCTGGGCTGTATGCGGATGAGCAGCCTGACCCCCGCACAGGGTGCGGAGCTGCTGGAATTTGCCGTAGGGCAGGGGATCAACTTCTTTGACCATGCGGATATCTACGGCGGCGGCGAGTGCGAAACGGTTTTCCGGAAATCGCTGGAGGAATCCAGCCTGAAACGGGAGGATTTGACGATTCAGAGCAAGTGCGGGATTGTGCCCGGTGTGATGTATGATTTTTCCAAGGAGCATATCCTGGCTTCGGTGGATGGTTCACTGAAGCGGCTGGGTACGGATTACCTGGATGTGCTGCTCCTCCACCGCCCGGACGCGCTGATGGAGCCGGAGGAGGTTGCCGAAGCGTTCGACACGCTGGAACGTGCTGGGAAAGTGCGGTTTTTTGGTGTTTCCAATCAAAACCCCATGCAGATGGAGCTGCTCCGGAAATATGTAAAACAGCCGCTTGCGGCGAACCAGCTTCAGGCCAGCGCCGCCCATGCCGGGATGTTCAGCGCCGGAATGCAGGTCAACATGAAAACGGAAGGCGGCGTGGACCGGGACGGAAGCGTGCTGGACTACTGCCGTCTGCATGAGATCACCATCCAGGCGTGGTCGCCTTTCCAATATGGGATGATCGAGGGTGTTTTCCTGGGCCATGAAAACTATGCCTCCCTGAACGCCAAAATCAATGAAATCGCCGAGCGGTACGGTGTGACCAATACCACGATCGCCGTAGCGTGGCTGCTGCGCCATCCTGCCGGGATGCAGGTGCTGGCCGGGAGCATGAGTCCGACACGGCTGGCAGAAATCTGCAAAGCGGCTGATCTGGAGCTGGCCCGCCGGGAATGGTACGAGATTTATCTGGCAGATGGGAACCTGATGCCCTAGCCGTTGCAGGAAGGAGCTTTCCATGTTTGAAATCACTTACACGGTCAAACGGATCGACGGGGATTATGCAGTCCTTACAACGGACGGCGGGGATGAAAATCCCGTTGCCCGGGCGCTGCTTCCGGACGAAATCGAGGAGGGCAGCCGTCTGCTCTGCAAAGACTTTGTGTATACCCTGCTGTAAATGATACATTTAATCCTGACAGCAGACGCATTCCGGTGTTCGGCCGGAATGCGTTTTTTTAAAAAATTTTCCGATCCCTCTTGTGTTCCGGGAAAAAGGCGTTTATAATTAGCATAAATTCACCAATAATCACAAGGAGGTAAGAACAATGTCTGTGAACCTTTCCCAACTCGTTACGGAACAGCGGAACCCTCAGACCCTTCATATCGACGAGGTGTCCACACTGGAAATGGTCCGGATGATTAACCGGGAAGATCAGGCCGTCGCGCTTGCAGTGGAAAAGGAACTGCCCAAAATTGCGGAGGCGGTAGACCTGATTACGGCGCGGATGGAACAAGGAGGACGGCTGATTTACTGCGGGGCTGGAACATCCGGAAGGCTGGGCGTTTTGGATGCCAGCGAATGCCCGCCCACCTATGGAGTGGATCCCGGCCGGGTTATCGCGCTGATTGCCGGCGGGGAAGAAGCGCTCCTCCATGCCATTGAAGGGGCGGAGGATTCGGAAACGCTTTGCGCGCAGGAGCTGGAAGAGCTGGGGTTCTGTGAAAAGGACATCCTGGTCGGCATTGCGGCCAGCGGTCGGACGCCCTATGCCATCGGCGGGATGCGTTACGCCCGCAGCAAGGGGGGCGCTGTTCTGGCGTTGACCTGCAATCCGGGATCGGAAATGGCTGCCCTGGCGGATCTGGCAATCAGCCCGGTGGTCGGTCCTGAGTCGGTGACCGGTTCCACCCGGATGAAAGCCGGGACGGCGCAGAAGCTGGTGCTGAACCTGCTTTCGACCGGTACTATGATCCGGCAGGGGAAGGTTTATCAAAACCTGATGGTAGACGTTCAGCCCACTAACCTCAAGCTGGTGGAGCGTGCCAAACGCATCGTGATGGAAGCGTCGGGCTGTACGTATGAAGAAGCCGCCCGCTCCCTTGAGGAAGCCGGGCAGAATCCGAAAACCGCCATTCTCATGCAGTTGACCGGGCTGTCTGCCGAAGAAGCATCCAGCCGGCTTCAGCAGTGCGGCGGGCATATTAAACGGGCGCTGGACTTGGGAAAGGAGCCGGAATCATGCAGGACTATTTGATTGGTGTCGACGCCGGCGGCACGAAAACGACTGCGCAGGCTTATTCGCTGCAAGGCGAGCCGCTTGCCGCCGAAACCGGGGGCTTCGGGACCCTGACCGTCCACTTTGAACAGGGAT
>CANSRB010000104.1 GCA_947649285.1 uncultured Clostridia bacterium | reverse complement strand
TCGAGTACGAACCGCTGGAACCGGAGCCTGCTCCCTCTCCTGCCCGGCCTGAACTACCGGCAAAACCTCCTGCCGTCGTCCCAATCGAGTACGAACCGCTGGAACCGGAGCCTGCTCCCTCTCCTGCCCGGCCTGAACTGGCTTCCCCTTCGATTGACGCGATGTTAAAGGAAATCGAAAACCAGTTCCAGGCTTCTATAGAACAATATAAATCTCTTTAGACACAAGCACCCCGGATGGAAACTTCCATCCGGGGTGCTTCTTACAGGCTTATTTCTCTTCTGTGCGGTCTGTTTCAGGGGTTTCCTGCGCTTCATCCGAAGGGGATTCCCCGGAAGCCGAATCTGCGGCGGGTTCCTGCGGCTCAGCGCCCGATTCTTCCGGCGCTTCCGCCTTGGGAGCCGGTTCCGCGCTGGTTCCAGGGTGGAATTCCAATTCGCCCTTCATCAGCTTATCAAACGTATCCCCGTTGATCTTCTCATGAACCAACAGGTATTCTGCAATCAGATCCAGCTGTTCCCGATGCTCCGTCAGGATCCGGCGGGCTTCTTCGTAAGCGGTGTCGATCATTTCACGGATTTCCGCGTCAATCTCCTTCGCCACATTTTCCGAATAATTACGCTGGTGCCCGAAATCACGTCCCAGGAAAACCTCGCCCTCCGGCTCGCCGTAGACGATCGGGCCCAGGGTATTGCTGAACCCGTACCGGGTAATCATATTCCGGGCGATCCCGGTCGCACGCTCAATATCATTGGATGCACCGGTGCAGATATCGTCCAGTGTGACCTCCTCCGCTACCCGGCCGGCCAGCAGGACAATCAGTTCCTCATACATCTGGCGGCGGGAAACATGGGTGCGGTCCTCTTCCGGCAGGTGCATGGTATAACCTGCCGCCATGCCGCGCGGGATGATGGATACCTCATGCACCTTATCCTGTGTTTCACAATAATAGGTGACAACCGCATGGCCTGCCTCATGGAAGGCCGTAATCTTCTTATCCCGGTCGGTAATCTTGCGGGATTTCTTCTCCGGGCCGGCGACCACTTTAATGGTGGCAGCCTCAATATCCTGCTCGGTAATCGCCTTACGGTGATTTTTTGCCGCCAGCAAAGCCGCTTCATTGAGGAGGTTCTCCAGGTCAGCCCCTGTGAAGCCCGCTGTTGTCCGGGCGATTTTATTCAGGTCGACATCAAAGCCCAGCGGCTTATTGCGTGCGTGTACCCGCAGGATTTCCTCCCGGCCCTTGACGTCCGGATAGCCGACCACAACCTGGCGGTCGAAACGTCCGGGACGCAGCAACGCCGGATCCAATACATCCCGCCGGTTGGTCGCCGCAATGATGATGACGCCTTCGTTCTCGCCAAAGCCGTCCATTTCAACCAGCAGCTGGTTCAGGGTCTGTTCCCGTTCATCGTGCCCACCGCCAAGCCCTGCTCCGCGCTGACGTCCTACGGCGTCAATTTCGTCAATAAAGACGATCGCCGGAGAATTTTTCTTTGCGGTAGTAAACAAGTCGCGCACGCGGGAAGCACCGACGCCCACGAACATCTCCACAAAATCCGAACCCGAGATGGAGTAGAACGGGACGCCCGCCTCACCGGCAACCGCCCGTGCCAGCAGGGTTTTACCGGTACCGGGAGGGCCCACCAGCAGCACCCCTTTGGGGATCCTCGCCCCCAGTGAACTGAACTTATCCGGATGCTTCAAAAACTCGACAATCTCAAACAGCTCTTCTTTTTCCTCGTCCGCGCCCGCCACCTCGGCGAAGGTCGTCTTCTTCCCGGAGGGAACCGACCGGACATTGGCCTTGCTGAACTGGTTGATCTTTCCGCCGCCGCCCGACTGGCGCATAATCATAATAAAGAAGAAAACCAGCAGGCCGATCATCAGCCCGGAAGAAAGCAGCGGGATCACCCAGGAATTATCCTTCGCGGGGATGAAGTCAAACTTCATTTTATCGGTGACATTTTCAACATTATACTCTTCCACCGCCTGCTGGATATCCTCCCAGAACTTGGGAATATAGGCGATCTTGGCGGAAACATACTTATTGCCGTCCTTATCCTTAGCAGTGGCCTTGATGTCCGCCGTCTTGGGATTATCCATGTCCAGCTTCATTTCCAGCGTTCCGCTTCCCATATCCAGCGTATATTCCTCCACCACACCGTCGCTGAACATATAGACAATATCGGAATAAGAATAGCTCTCGGCCACTGGCCTTGCCAGGGTAGACATAAAATATACGCCGCCCAGCAGCATCAGCATGATGACCCCGTAAATCAAAAGGGTTTTCTTTTTATTCTGCAATCCTGTTTCACTCCTTATCCATTTTTCCCGGCTGCTGCGGGCCGCAGGCTTCAAAAGCTTAGAACCTGTATTCACAACCAGAAAACGCCGTCTGGCTAGGCCTTTTCCTGGCATACTGCGTTCATTTTTCTTGCCATACGCCAAGTATGCCTGCAAAAAATCGCCTTGTCTGCCGGGAAAATCCCTCGGCCGTCCGGCATCCCCGGCTATGAATACAGGTTCTTATTCCGCTTCTGAGTAAACCTCCGGCTTCAGTACGCCGATATAGGGAAGATTGCGGTAATGCTCCGCATAATCCAGCCCATAGCCAACCACAAATTCGTCCGGGATTTCAAAGCCCTTATAATCTGCGGTGATATTTGCCTTGCGCCGTTCCGGCTTATCCAAAAGGGTGCAGATCCGGATAGAATTCGGCTTGCGGTCCATCAGCATATTCCGGATATAATCCAGCGTCAAACCGGAATCCAGAATATCCTCCACAATCAGCAGATCCAGCCCATGCAGGTCGATATCCAGATCCTTGATAATCTTTACCACGCCGCTGGTTTTCGCCCCGGCCCCATAGCTGGAAACACTCATAAAATCAATTTCGGCCGGGATGGTAACGGCGCGCATCAAATCCGCCATAAAGACAACCGAGCCCTTCAGCACGCTCACCATCAGCAGCTTCCTTCCCTGATAGTCCTCGCTGATCCGGCGGCCGATTTCCTCTACCTTTGCCCGCAGCTCTTCTTCTGAAAGCAATACCTGTAAAATATCCTTTGTCATATCCTCATGTTGCATTTTTTCACCCTCATGTCTTTTTGTCAAATTCGGTTTGATCCTTCTCCTCCAGACGGAAAACCGCCAGCAGCCTTCGGCTGGAATCATCCGCCCGCACCCGCTCGGCAATTCCAAACGGGAACGCCGCAACACAGCCCTCCTCATCAGCCAGCACCGGAAAAGCTTCTCTTTCATACCGGCTCAGGCCCGCTTCATTTTGCAGTTTTTTCAGTGACTTGGAACAGCCTCTCCCGGCCAGCCGGATCCGGTCACCCGGAAGCCGCTGGCGCAGAAGTGCCTTTCCTTTTATTTTATCATAATCCAGCAGAAGATATAATAATTTTTTATAAACTTTTTGAAAGGAACCGGCGGTTTCCGCAGGGATTTCCATCGCCCGGTAGCACTCCCCGCATGGAAGTGCAAATTCGCCCGGCTCCAGCGGGAAGGAATAGGACGGGCATCCCTCGGCTTCTTCCAGGCAGAGCAGCCCTTTCCGCCGGACAAAATACCGGCCTTTCCCGGCGTCCATCCGGGCGATTTCCCCGCAGATCACCCGGTCCAGCTCCTGCACCCGGATAAAGCTGGGCAGGATACCCAGCTTTTTCAGCAGGCTCCAGGCGGCCTGGCGGCGAAGCCCTGCCGGCGCCCCGGCCAGAGCCGAAGCCTGCCAGCCCTTTTCCCGCTGGGCTTCCTCCAAAAGCAGGCCGACCGCCTCCGCCAGATAAATGGCCCCGGGACGGATAACCTCTGTTGTCTGCGCCAAAGTCTGTTCGGCCTGCGGGTTCAGCTCCCGCAGCAGGGGGAGCACCTCCAGCCGGACCCGATTGCGGGTATATTCCAAGCTGGAGTTGCTGGAGTCCGTCACATAGGCCAGCCCCCAGCGGCGGCAGTACTCCTCGACCTCCTCCCGGCTGACCCGAAGCAAAGGGCGTACAATCCGTCCCCGTTTCGGCGGGATCCCGCACAGGCCCTGGATGCCGCTTCCCCGCAGCAGGTTCAGCAGCAGGGTTTCCGCTTGGTCGGAGCGGGTATGCGCCGTCGCGATTTTTTCGGCCCCCGCCTCCGAACGGCATTCCTCAAAGCAGGCATAGCGGAAATCCCGGCCGGCCTCCTCGACCGAACGGCCGGAGCCCTCCGCAAGGCGGCGGACATCCCCCTGCCGGAGATAAAACGGGATCCCCCATTCCGCGGAAAGCTTCCGGGCGAAGTCCTCATCCCGCAGGCTTTCCGCCTCTCTCAGCCCATGGTTCACATGGCAGGCGGATACTTCGCACCCGAGCCCGAACCGTAAAAAATGCAGCAATGCCACCGAATCCGCCCCGCCGGATAAGCCGACCAGCACCCGTTCCCCAGGCTCCAGCAAACCCTCTTCCCGGCAGAAGCCCTCTGCCAGCCGCTCCAGCGGCTCAGCGCGGCTCACTGCGGAACTCCACATCTTCATACCGGGTGAACTCGCCCAGCCAGCGAAGCTCGACATCCCCGGTTACACCATGCCGGTTCTTCGCTACGATACACTGCGCCTTGGTCAAGTCCTCCGGTTCTTCTTCATAATAGCTCTCCCGGCAGAGGAAGAGGACGATATCCGCATCCTGCTCGATCGACCCGGAATCCCGGAGATCAGAGAGCATCGGCCGATGCCCCTCCCGGTTTTCCGCCGCACGGGAAAGCTGGGAAAGCAGGATGACCGGGACGTCCAGCTCCTTCGCCATGATTTTCAAATTCCGGGTAATTTTACTGATTTCCTGCACCCGGTTCTCACTCCGCCCCCCACTGGACATCAGCTGCAAATAGTCAATGACGACCAGCCCCAGGTTCTTAACCCGCATCAGCTTGGCTTTCATCTCAGTGGTGGTGATCCCCGCGCTGTCGTCAAAATACATCTGGGTTTTGCTGAGCAGGTCCGCACAGCTGGCCAATTGTACCCATTCATCCGGGTTGAGATTGCCAACCCGCATTTTTTCATTATAGATCCTCGCTTCAGAGGAAAGGATCCGCATGATAAGCTGTTCGTTGGACATTTCCAGCGAGAAAATCGCCACGGCTTTCTCATAACGCCGGGCCACGTTGGTCGCGATATTCACCGCGAAGCTGGATTTCCCCATACCCGGCCGCCCGGCGACCAGGATCAGGTCCGAGCGGTTCAAGCCCGAAATCATGCGGTCCAGCCGGGAAAATCCGGTCCGCAGCCCCTGGTACTGCTCTTTATTTTCCCCGGTCAGCTTGAGCAGCTTATCATAGGCTTCAATAATCACCGTGTCGATTTTCGCCAGCGCTGTGCTGTCCTTCCCCTGCCGGATTTCATAAATCCGCTGCTCGGCCAGCTCCAAGATCTGCCGCGCCTCCGCTTCCCCTTCCGAAGCCCGCTCGATAATCTCACGGCAAGCTGTAATCAAGGTGCGGACATAGTACTTTTCCTGCACAATCCGGCAGTAATCCGCAATATTAGCGGTAGTTGGCACCAGCTCCATCAGTTGTACCAGATAAGTCTTGGCGCTGGCCTCCGATTCAAAAACCTTCGCCCGTCCGCACTCGTCCAAGACCGTGATAAAGTCGATGGTTTTATTGGTATTGAACATATTGGTCAGCACGGCGAAAAGGTCACGGTGCTGTTTTTTATGGAACATTTCCGGACGGGAGAGGAACTCCAGCACCTCGCTGATGGCCTCAGGTTCCAGCAAAAGCCCGCCCAGCACCGACTGCTCCGCTTCCAGGCTGAAAGGAAGATTTGCCAGCTGCGGGTCAAGGATCGCATCCAATTCTGCCATAATTTCTCCATTTCAAATTTACTATCTGTAATACAGCGAAAAGTCTATCCATTTCGGATAGACTTAACGGAAATTCTGCGCCCTGCAAAAGCGCAGTCAAAAACTTTGGACGGGGCCTAGGCTTCCTCCACCTTGACGGTTAGCTTAGCCGACACGCCCGGATGCAGCTTCGCCTCGAAAGAATAGCTGCCAAAGGCTTTGATATCGCTTTCCAGCACGATTTTCTTTTTGTTCAGTTCCACACCGTAATTTTTTTTGAGCTCCTCCGCAATCTCCTTGGAGGTAACCGAGCCAAACAGCTTGCCGTTTGCGCCGGCTTTAGCCTTCAGCGAAACAACCTTCCCTTCGATCTTCGCCGCAATCTCCCTGGCTTCATCCAGTTCAACCTGTGCGTGATGGGCCGCCGCCTCATCCTTGGTTTTTTTCTCGTTCAATGCCGCCGCGCTTGCAGGAGTTGCCAAACCCTTTTTAAACAGGAAATTTTTCGCGTAGCCGTCGGATACATTGACCAGCTCTCCAGCCTTACCCGTGCCCTTTACGTCTTGCTTTAAAATGACTTTCATGTTTTCTTCCCTCATTTCTGGTTGATGGTTCAGGCGCCTTTCTGCTGCTCCTGCTGGCCTACTTCCAGCAGCAGAGAGCGAGCGACCAG
>CANSRB010000103.1 GCA_947649285.1 uncultured Clostridia bacterium | reverse complement strand
TTATACGTTGGTGATTGAGCTGGAAGAACCGAATGAACGGCTTCTTCATTTGCTGGCCACCACCTATGCCCAGCCCTGCCACGAGGCCTTTTTTCAAGACGCCAAGGGGAAATACGGCCTGGAACTTTCCAGCGTGCGGGCCAGCGGCGGGTTTGTGCTCTCTTCTTGGATCCCGGGAAGCTCTGCACGGCTGGCGAAAAATAACCAGTACCATTCTGTGGAGGAAATCCTGCCGGATCGTGTAATTCTCCGGACCATTCTTCCCCAATCAGCGGGGACCGCCTCCGGCTCGTCGGAAGCCTCTTCCGGGGCCGGCTCCAGCCTGGAGCGTTTGACTGAGGATCTGGTGGACGCTGCACTGGTTTCCGGCAGCGACTACGCCGCCCTGAAAGGGAAGGGCTTTCAATCCGAACCGATTGAAAATACGGTATGGGGCATTTTGCTGAACCAGAAAAATGAAGCGCTCGCGAATGCCAATATCCGGAAAGCGCTGGCTTCTGCCTTTGACCGCCGGACCTATGCTTCCGGCCTTCCTGATTATCTTTTGGAAGCGAATGCGATGATTCCGCACAGCGTCATGGCATTCGGCCGGAATTTCCGTGAATATGCGGGGGAAAACCGAACCGCACAGTTCGATGCCCACCGTTCCTATGAATACTATAAATCCGGTTTGGCAGAGCTGGATAGAAACAGCGTGAACGATTTAAGCTTGTTGGTGAACCGGGACAGCGGGATCAATGGGGCGGAGTATTTTCTTCATGTTTCCCAAATCCTGCAAAAGGAGCTGTCCTTATACATACGGATTGACGAGGTGGAGGAGGACGAGTTCCGCCGCCGCTGGAAAAGCGGGGAATTTGATCTGGCATTGGTTCCGATCCAAGCTTCGGATCTGACACCCTGGTCAGTCTTGGGGAGCTTCCAGACGGGTGCGGCCAACAATGCGGCAGGTTATGGGAACCCTGCCTTTGATTCCCTGCTGCAAACAGCGGTCTCTTCGGGAGAAGCAGAGGGCTTGGCGGCCTATGATGCGGCAGAACAGCTTTTGTTGGAGGACGCTGTTTTCCTTCCGATGTATTACAGCACGGATTATTTTGTGACTCAGCCTGGAACGACCGGGATTGTATATCATCGTCAGACAGGATTGGTCGATTTCCGCCGCGCATGGGCAGAACCCTGATCCTTTGGATGAAGGCACAGAGATCCGTATGGGGCTGGCAATTGGTATTAAATAAGAGAAGGCGGACAAAAAATCCATGAAAAGTATTATTAAAAATATATTATGCGGGATGGTTATTGGTGTGGCGAATATTGTCCCTGGGATCAGCGGAGGCACCATGATGGTGGTGCTGGATGTGTTTGATACCCTGGTTTATTCGATCAGCCATATCCGGACAGAATTTAAGAAAAGCAGCAGCTTTTTATTGCAGCTTTTAATCGGGGCGGGCGTTGCCGTACTGCTGTTCAGCAGCCTGATTGCCTTTTTGCTGGACCGGCAGTATATGGCGACCAACTTTTTCTTTATCGGTGTTATTGTGGGCAGTATCCCGCTGATCTGGGGGAAAGCGACCCAGGACCGGTTTAAGATGGTGCATTTGCTGCCCTGCCTGATGACGCTGGGGATTATGCTGTTCAGTGTGTTTGGGCTTCCCAGCGGGAGTTCTGTAATTATGCGGGAACTGACGCCGGTTCTGTTTTTTCAATTGCTGATTATCGGCGCGGTTGCGGCATTTTGTATGATTATTCCGGGACTCAGCGGCAGCTTTGTCATGCTGCTTTTCGGGATGTATGACACGATTACAACAGCGATTGCAGAATTGAATATCCCGGTTCTGATCCCGATCGGGGTCGGCGTATTGATTGGGGTCTGGCTGGGAAGCGTCTTGATTGATGGTTTATTGAAACGATATCCACAGGCGACCTATTTTTCGATTTTCGGCTTTATGTTGGGGTCGATCCCGGCAATCCTGGACAAGATCCGGATTGAAAACGCTTTTGTAGGAGGACTCCCACTGGTGATCGGCATCTTGGCGCTGATGATCGGCGGGGTGATTTCCTTCCTTTTTTCCAATGAAAAGTTTAAAGAAAAGCTGGTGGCGGCTGTGCGTAAATAAACCGGGCTGGTGAAACTGAGGGCTTGTGTCTTTTTAACCTTTCAGGAGGATCCTGTTGAAACCTAGTCTGCGGCAATATTCGCCGCAGACTAGGTTTTATAGTCAACGCGCTTGAAAAGAAGCATTGGCTTCTTTTCAACACTGCGGCATAATGCCGCAGTGGGAAGCGAAGCGGCCATGCGGTAGGGCTTCATAGACGGCGCACAGCGCATTTTATGCGCGGACAGGCAAAGCCTGACCCTCAAAGCGGGCACCGATTTGAGAGTGTGCCGACTATATAAACGGATACCTTTGCTTGAGAAGGAGGAACACGCCTGCCAGCGGGCCAAATGGCTACTGGACTGCGTTCCCGGATTTGGCGGGCGTATCTGTGCGTTCAAAAAATATAAAGCAGTGGAGGCAACTATGGCAGCAAAGAAATCGGGTCGGAATAAAACGATTGATCTTCCATTGGGTCAAGGAGCAGCTTACCTGGAACGCTGTATCACCCTGCAAAACCGAGTGGAAGAGCTTTCAGGCCTGCTTGATAAAACCATCCTGGGGGATATGCTGGAGGTATGTCCTTTGCTTCCGCCCCAAAGTGTGGACTTGATCATTGCGGATCCTCCCTATAACCTGACGAAATCCTTCCATGGGACGACGTTTTTCCGGAAGAAGGAAAGCAGCTACGAGGAATATACCCAGCGATGGCTTTCGGCGGTGCAGCCCCTGCTGAAAAAGGAGGGTTCTGTGTATGTTTGCTGCGACTGGGAGAGCAGCCTAGTAATTGGCCGAGTGTTGCAGGAATTTTTCCATGTGCAGAACCGGATTACCTGGCAGCGGGAAAAGGGGCGCGGGGCCAAATCCAACTGGAAAAACGGGATGGAGGACATCTGGTTTGCAACCAACAGCAGGAAATACACCTTCCATCTGGACGCTGTAAAAATCCGCAGGAAAGTCCATGCCCCTTACCGTGTCGACGGCCAGCCGAAAGATTGGATGGAAACCGGGGACGGCAATTACCGCGATACCTGCCCGTCTAATTTTTGGGATGATATCACCGTCCCTTTTTGGTCCATGGCGGAGAATACGGCGCACCCCACACAAAAGCCGGAAAAGCTTCTGGCCAAGCTGATGCTTGCAAGTTCTTCCAGAGGGGATGTGGTGCTGGATCCGTTTCTGGGATCAGGCACGACCAGCGTGGTGGCTAAAAAGCTGAACCGCCGCTATGTTGGGATTGAAATGGAGCCGCAGTACTGTGTCTGGGCGGAACAGCGCTTGGCGATGGTTGAAGAAAACCCGGAAATCCAGGGTTATTCCTCCGGAGTATTTTGGGAAAGAAACTCTTTATAAAAAAGAAAATAGCGGATGGTTTATAAAACCATCCGCTGGTGCCGCGTCACATGGCAGCCAATATTGACTGCCGCCGGAAGCCCGGCAATATGGGTAGGATATGTTTCAATATGGACGGCCAGGGCAGTGGTGTTCCCGCCGAACCCTTGGGGGCCGATGTCCAGCTGATTGAGGTCCTCCAGGATTGAGGCCTCCAGCTCTGCATAAAAAGGATCGGGATGCGGTTCGGATACCGGACGGCAAAGAGCCTTTTTGGCCAGCAGGGCAGCAAGCTCGAAATCCCCGCCTAATCCCACCCCAACCACAATGGGCGGGCAGGGATTGGAACCGGCCAGCCGAACCGTTTCCCGGACAAAAGCGACGACCTCCTGGAGTGAAGCGCTGGGCGGAAGCATCTGGATCCGGCTCATATTCTCGCTGCCGAACCCTTTGGGAGCCGCCAGCAGCTCCACCTGATCGCCTTCTGTCAGTTCCAGATGGAGGACGGCGGGCGTATTATCGTTGGTATTTTCCCGCCGGAGAGGATCCCGCACCACCGAACAGCGGAGGTTCCCTTCCAGGTAAGCCTGGCGGACGCCTTCATTGACGGCGTCCTGAAGACGTCCTCCGGTCAGATGGACTTCCTGGCCCAGCCGGAGGAAAAGTACGGCCATGCCGGTGTCCTGACAAATGGGGACTTGGAGTGTTTTGGCTGCCTCCAGGTTTTCCAGCAGGTCGTTTAGTACCTGTTTTCCCAGCAGGTTTTGTTCGCGGCAGGCGGCGCAGGCCATCCGTTCCTGTAAATCTGACGGAAGAGTGTAGTTGGCCTCGATAAAAAGCTGCTTTACGGCTTGGGTGATTTCAGAAACAGGGAGATCTCTCATACATTCAGCCTCCCGAAGCGGACTTCGCCGTTAATCAGGACGCATTGAGGGGAATTCATAATGTCAAAGGGATCCCCCTGGAAAATAACCAGATCGGCGTCTTTTCCGGGAGTGAGGGTTCCGACGCGGCTGGAAACTCCGGAAAGCTCCGCTGCCCAACGCGTCAGGGAGAGGAGAGCGTCGTCCCGGGAAAGCCCGGCTTTTTGGCAGAGGGCCGCGGTCAGCGCAAGGTATTGGATTGGCGTTTCCGGATGGTCGGTGCAGATCGCGGTGGGGACGCCGTACTGGCGGAGAAGCGCTGTGTTGGCAGTGGTATGGTACAGCAGCTCCGGCTTAGAACGGTCCCCCATAATTGGGCCGGTAATGACCGGAACCTGTTTTTTAGACAGGGTAGAGGCGATCCGGTATCCTTCAGTGCCATGGACAATGACGGGGTCTAAACCGAATTCTTCCGCAATGCGTATGGCTGTCAGAATGTCGTCAGCCCGGTGTGCGTGGAAGAAGGCTTTGATTTTCCGATTCAGGGTGGGGATCAGTGCCTCGCATTTGAGATCCAGCTCAGGTTCGTCCATCTCGTCGTCCTCGGCTGCCCGCGCTTTATCTTTCTGGTAACGGCGCGCTTTCATGAGCTGTTCACGGATCAGTGCTGCTGTTGCCATACGGGTGATGGGGGTTTGGTTTTTCCCGCTGTAGGTCATTTTGGGATTTTCCCCTAAAGAGAACTTCATTCCGACTGGTGCGGCAATGATCCGGTCTTCAATTGTTTCTCCCCAGGTTTTCAGCGCACAGAATTCCCCGGCAATCGGATTGGCCGATCCGGGCCCGGTCAGGACGGTAGTAACACCGGCGGCAACAGCTTCTTCGAAGCAGCGGTCGAACGGGTTGACGGCATCGATTGCGCGAAGATGGGGGGTGACCGGATCCGTCTCTTCGTTGATGTCTTCGTTTTCGATCCCGCCGCCGTCCCCGCAGATGCCGATATGGCAGTGTGCGTCAATCAGGCCGGGCATCAGGGACGCGCCCTTGAGGTCAATCGTATTTTCCAGCATGGGCGGGCAAAGCTTCATGGGGCCAATTGAAGTGATGACACCATTTTCCCATGCAAGGAACCCGTCCGGAATCGGCTCCTGGTCCATGGGGAACAGGTGGGCGTGAATAATCAGCATAAAGGATTCTTCCTTTCTAAAGTCGGTATAGACGGCCCGATTGAACGAGCCCTGGATATGCCTTGTGCAGGATTCTTCTGTCATTATAACAAGAAAAATTTTTCTTTTCAATCAAATTTTTTGTAAGCAGTAGTATTAAATTACAAAAATAAATGGGACCCAACCCGACGTTTCGCAGCCTAGAAACCGGAAAGAAAGTAACTTTATCAAAAAAAGAGTTATCAGAAAAACAATGAGTGAAGCCACTGTTTCAAGAAAACAGCGCAATAAAAATTTTTGATAACTCTATCTGATTATTTTAGGCCGCAAAGTCTTTTAATAGTTCTTCATCGCTGACCTTATAACGTGCAGTATTAAGGTGTTCTCTAAATAGACTGTCATACGGTACAGCCTGTTCGAGTGCTTTTCGTTTCAACTTCGTATCCGCATGAGCATAGATAAGCGTAGTTTCAAGATTAGAATGCCTCAGCCATTGAGAAACTAAGGTTAAATTCACACCATCCTGATACAGATCATCGCCCAGGAGTGACGGAATAAATGCAGATGCACATTTTCAGGCACTTCTTGTATTTCCTCCAGGTGGGAAATTACCGTGAGTCCTCTTGTGCTGCATATTTATAGAAAGCACGGATGCAGTGCAGGCGGTGCTTCCTTGTAGATATACTGCAATTACGTTCTGTTTCGGGATAATCTAAAAATTCCGAGACAGCATTACGGTTCAATCATCTCAAAGGTGATTTCACTTAAAGAGATATTTCGCTTTGTCTTGATGAAATCGAAAAGAAATTCAGACTTATGGTAAGAACGTACGGTATTTGGGCTGCATTTTTGTTCATCCGGCAATGAAACCAGCAGGAGATTGTGGACAAGGGAGAATAACGGGGTTAACGTGCCCATATGCCCACCTCCATTCCAATGCGGTCAATGTTTTCCCACTGTACTCCCGGAGATACCATAAGGCGTTCCGACAGTAGGATATTGTCAATATTGGTTGACACTTTTTTTACAAGGATATCAATGCCGAAGC
>CANSRB010000102.1 GCA_947649285.1 uncultured Clostridia bacterium | reverse complement strand
ACCATTGCATTAGAGGAGAACATCCAGCTTCCTCAGTTAGGATTAGGCTGCTATAAATCGCTTGGTACGGAGGCATACCAAGCGGTACTCTGGGCCATTGAAGCGGGCTATCGGCATATTGACACCGCCGCCCTTTACCATAATGAAGAAGAGATCGGCCGTGCCCTTCAGGATTGCGGGCGGCCACGAGAGGAATTCTTCATTGTCAGCAAGCTTTGGCCCACCCATTTCTCCAACCCGGAAAAAGCATTTGAAAACACCCTGCGCCAATTAAAGCTGGATTATCTGGATGGATATCTCTTGCACTGGCCCGGAACCAATTCCTATCTGCGAAATAAAGCTTGGGAAGCACTCCTGAACTGCAAAGAAAGGGGGCTGATCCGATGCCCGGGCGTTTCCAACTTTATGCCGGAACATCTGGAGGAATTGAAAGCGAACAGCGTACTCCCGCTTCTGAATCAAATCCAGTTAAATCCATGGTATCCTCAAAACCGGGTGACTCAATACTGTAAAGCAAACAATGTTTACATTTCAGCATGGGGGCCGATTTTCCGTGGAAGAATCCACGAAGTGTCACTACTCCAGGAGTTAGCCGAAAAATATCAAAAAACGCCTGCACAGATTACCCTCCGATGGCATATGCAAAAAGGCTGGATTGCCATCCCCAAATCCATTCACCAGAAACGGATCCAGCAAAATGCAGATATCTTTGATTTTACTCTTTCAGAAGAAGACTCTGCCAAAATTGACTGTTTGGAAACAGGACAGCCAATCGGTGGAAACGATCCTTATACTTATGACGGTGCGGGAGCGCTTTAAAATTCAATGACAATCAGTAAAGGCCTTCACCTTTACTGATTACTTTTTAAAATTTGGATGCAGTCCTGATAAAAAGATTTAAACGCAGAAGGGACTGCATACTCCTTTTCCAATTGAGAAGTATCTGCCCAGACCCCATCCGCTTCTTTCCATTCTTCTTTTAGATAGACCAGATAACCGCTCATCCGCCATTCGATATGAGAAAAAATATGCTTGGCTGATTTGAAGGTCTGCACCTTCGTAAAAGAGATTCCCTCCTGCTGCAAAAATGCCCTTGCCTCAGAAATTTTCAGCTTCCCTTCTACGGACGGAAACTCCCATAAACCTGCCAGCAGTCCCTGTGATTTCCGTTTTCGAAGCAGTGTTTTCCCCTGCGAAATCAAAATGAAAACCGTGCGTTCTTCTATCCTCCTGTCCGGCTTCGCCGCTTTGACAGGGATATCCTGCACGCTCCCTTCCGCGTAAGCCCGGCAAAGTGCCTTTACCGGACAGACCGTACAGCAGGGATCGCCGTTCGGTAAGCAAATCATCGCACCCAGTTCCATCAAAGATTGATTAAAATCCCCTACCCGCTCCGGAAGAACAGCCTGAATAGCCGCGGATATTTCTTTTTTTACCACTGGTTTGGTGATATCCTCTTTGTTCTCCACAATTCTAGATATCACCCGGAGCACATTTCCATCTACCGCAGGTACACGGAGCTGAAATGCAATAGAACCCACTGCCCCAGCGGTGTACTCCCCAAATCCAGGCAAAGATCTTAATAATTCAAATTCACCGGGAAATTGCCCGCCATACTCCGATTGAATTTTTTGTGCCGCCTTTTGCATGTTGCGCACCCGGTTATAATAGCCTAAGCCTTCCCACAATTTCAAAAGCTGTTCTTCTGGTATATGGGCCAATGTGAGCAAATCTGGGCATTCCTGCAAGAACCGCATATAGTAAGGAATTACCGTATCCACCCGCGTTTGCTGAAGCATGATCTCCGAAACCCAAACACGATAAGGATCAGTATTTTCCCTCCAGGGAAGCTTCCTTTTATTTTGATCATACCATTCCAGTAAAAGGGGCACTATACTACCCAGCGGTTCCCTGTTCGGAAGAATCCCCTTGCTCTCTTTTTCATTACTTGGAACGCACATAGACATTTCTTCCATTTCCATCACTGCTCGGATTCGACCGGATATCAACAATATTTAACGACTTTAAAAAAGGGGTCAACTTTTTAAATCCATAATTCCGGACATCAAAATCAGGATAACGCTTTAACAACAGGTTCCCGATTTCGCCAATATTGACCCACTGATCCTCATCAGAAATCTCGTCCATAATAGTCAGGATGGTCTGCTTAATGGTTTTGATATTCGTCATTTTGGTAATCTCCGTAACTGCTGGTACGGTAGACGCAGAAGAGGAAGGCACATTATTTTTGGTTAGAATTTCCAAATACTTAAATTTATTGCAGGCGGCAATAAAAGCCGTCGGCGTTTTCTTTTCTCCCATTCCAACCACATACATCCCGGACTCCCTCAACCGAGAAGCCAAACGTGTAAAATCACTGTCACTGGACACAATACAGAACCCTTCCACATTGCCGGAATATAAAATATCCATTGCATCAATAATCATGGCGGAATCGGTTGCATTTTTTCCAGTGGTATAACCATATTGCTGAATCGGTGTAATGGAATGATCCAACAGCACATTTTTCCAGGAGGCTAAGGAAGGTTTTGTCCAATCCCCATAAATACGCTTGTAGGTTGTAATCCCCTCATTGGAAATTTCATCTAATATGTTTTTTATATACTTATCTGACACATTATCCGCGTCGATTAAAACTGCAAAACGATGATCTTTTGCCATTTCATCCCTCTTTCCCTTTTTTAATAATGTAATCAATATCCAGCATTTATTATACCATTTCTTTCCTAAATAAACAATGAAAAAAGAGGAAACTCCGAGAAACCCAACAGCAGACTGTTCTCCAAGCAAAGCTGCCGCCTGACAAAACTTCCTATCGTTCACGCCAAAAACCGGGGCAAAAGAAAATCCCTCTTGCCCCGGTTTTTATTAATATGAATCCCAATTTATTCCTCTGGGAAAAAGGCCATCTCTGGGCTTTTCAGAATCCCATAATCCCTGGTATTATACTCATAACAAAAACAATCGCCCGTCGTCCGCCAAGCCCCTGGGCCGTTCCAGGTCAATGACGGATCACAGCAATGTAATGCACCGAAAGTATTGTGGCGTGTCCCTAGCACACGTAGCAGGATCTCGTGCTTCCCGTGGGAGAGTCCCTCAACTCGGCAGGTATAGGGCGGTATGATAATCAGGCCGCGCTGGATACCGTCCACCTCCACCGCAACAGCGGCACCAGCGTAACGGCTGACCCGGATTTCCAGGCTGCCACAGCTCTCCAGTTCAATTTCAAACCGATATTCCAAATTTCCGCTATAGAACGGCATTCCCTGTGGTACGACAGAGCCGAACCCTAACCGATCGCGGCAGGGGGTCAGTGTTTGCTCCACACCCTCCAGACGGACATCGAATTCACCCAGCAGGTAAGCACTTTCCAAATCCCGATGTTCGGCAAAAGGCAGCGTTACCTGGATTTTATTCTCCCCTTTTGCCAACGGCGGAAGGGGAATCGTTTGAATCGCCCTATCCACAAAATAGCCGCTAACCTCAGCCAGTACTGCCTGCTCGTTCAGGATAATTTTCGCATCGGCGGCATCCTCCAGTGCGAGCAGGGCCCCTGCCAATTCCATTTCGCTGTACAGGGTATATTCTAAAGAAACCCAGTGCTCAACCGGCTTTTTCCGGGCTGTCCAAGGCTGTGGGATAGCATCGGTGCGGCAAGGATATCCAAGCTGTTCCCGGCAGAGGTTATCAATCCGAAGAATCTCCTCCAATCCGCTGAACTCCCCATCATCCAGCCGAAAACGAGCTAGATCCAACAGACAGACATTCGGCTCCATTCGGTTACACTCCACCTTATGCCGGAGAGAAAAGACCTGGGCCGGCTTTTGCTCCGGCTGCGGCAGGACTTCACTCCCATTGTATCCGGACAAGCAAAGCAGCAGAGAATCCAGCTGATAGAGCACCGTTTGGATTTCCGTCTTTCCATTTCTCACCCGGTAGGGAATCGGGTGGATCTCCCCGGTCAACGTGTCATACACAGAGGGGGTAAATTCCCCTTGTACCCATATTTTCAGTTCCTGCCGGCGGGCTACATCATAGGAGGCCTCCTTTTTGGCATGGGCCAAGAAGAGCCAGCGGCATTCCTGATCCTGCCGGTACTGATAAATCAGGTTTTCTGCCGGGAATCCGTCGGAATCCAGAATCCGGATTTCCGCATCATCCGCCAGAGCTGACAGCAGCGATTCCTTCTCAAAGGGCAGGCACAGGCTTTTCTCATACAATCCATGCAGCTCCTGACTAGGCTGAGCGTCCAGATAGCCCGGGCACCCTCCCAGGAAAATCACCCGGCCGCCTCCTTCGTGAAAGGCGCACAGGCGTTCAAACGTGGTGCGCCGAAGGGTGTGACATCCGGGTACAATCAGGATATCATACTCCATCTGGCCTACCGAAAGTGGAAATCCTCCCACAGGGCACTGCTCCGGAAGCAGGGATTCACAGATAAAGTCGAAATCCTGCTGTCCAAATAAAAGCCACTCCGTCAACCGTTCAAAATTCTCATCCAGCTGTTCCCGCAGCCGATGAGAGCTGTCCTGCGGCCCCCAATAGAGCCAATAGCTCTCCACCGGATGAATCACCCCAATCCGTACAATGGGTTTGCCCCGGGTCAGCGCAGTATTCAAACGGGCAAAATGATTTTCGACTGCTGGATATTCCGGATACCAAGGCACCTGATAATTCATCGAAGCCGGATAGTCCCGTTTTGCCTCCCCGGCCATTGATACCCACGACAGATGATGCACCCGGACAGTGACCCCCAGCGCCGCCTGCCAATCCCCTTGGAATTTGTGTCCCCGGAAGTCAAAATGCCAGCCGGTTACGCCGTACAGCTCCGAAAGCATCCCTTCACGGCCATACTGCCGGACAGCGGACTGCGCCTGCTTCGCCGTCGTCAATTCGACAGCATTGCAGAGCATATCAATCCCCGGCAAACCGAACGCGCGATAGGAGCGCATGGCGTCCCCTAACGCTGCCGTCTGGCTTTTCAAGGTGGGTTCTTCCATCATATGCCCGGTCAGCAAAAGCCCGTTTTCCTCGCACCATCGTCCGCAGTTATCTGCAAATGCCTCCGCAAACCGCTCGGAAATATGGTCGTGGTACCGATAACGCAGCAACGAAACCTGTCCATCCGGAAGACCCCAGATCAATTCCGGCAGCTGTTCCAGCAGATCGCTTTGGTAAGCTGCCTGAAAGGTTTCCGTCAGGTCATCCGACCAGGGCAGCATCACATCGGTTTGATCCTCCGCAAATCCCAGGGCTGTCTTACGGGTAAACTGGGGTTCATCGGTAAAAATTGCCGGGATCACCTGGGAAAACCGATCTCCCACCGCTTCCTTATACCGCTCGTAGGTACGGCGGACAAATTCGTCAATCGCCTTTTTGTCCAGCGTATTGACATAAGTCTGGTTATTGAACCACTTGCTGGACAAGGAAACTTCTAAGTAAGCATACCATTTGCGGCCCCGGGCCTCCTCCTCCGGCAAAATCCGACGATAGGAAGCCAGTGTTCCTTCGCTGTCCAGCTCGATATCATAGCAGGCGAGCATCCGCCCATTATTTGCGCGGGCTGCCACGGATGCGGCAATATTGGCCGAGCCCTGTTCGACCTCCTCATTCCGGCGGGGAGTAAAACAGAGGTAACGCGCGCGGTATTCCTCATTTTTCGTAACAAGCCCGCCTGCAAATCCACTGGGCCAGCGATCTTCATCATAAAGCCAGGCCAGCATCCCCTCCTGTTCAGCCCGGTCGGCACAGGCTTTTACCAAATCCATAAACTCGTCCGACAGATATTCCGTTGCCAATCCGGTTCGGGAGTGCATATGGAATCCGCCCATTCCCATTTCTTTCAGGCAGCCAATCTGGCGCATCAGCTCCTCTTTTTCCAGTTTGGTATTCCAGGACCAGAAGGGTGCGCCGCGATATTCAGAGGTCGGATTCCGGAACAGTTCCGGATCTAAAGAAGGCGCGGTATTTTTTTTGTACAGCATAGCTTTTTCTCCCCTATTATGGATATTTCGATAGAAAATAACTTATTTTATATAAAACTTCCGTTTATTTGCTCCATCATAACAGGAAGGCGGAAAAAAATCAAGGATTTTTTCCGCCTGAAAGAATCAATTTTATTTAACGGTAAAGAGGCCCATAATGCCGGCAGGCTGCGAAGTCCGCCGCCTCCAGATCCTTCGTGCCAAACGCCGCCCACGCGTGCGGACGGTAGATATTCTCCTCCGGAACATTGTGCATCGAAACCGGGATCCGGAGCAGACTTGCCAAGGTAATCAGAACGGCTCCTACGTGCCCATAGACGGTTACACCATGGTTGGCTCCCCAATTCGCCATTACGCTGTATACATCCCGGAACGCACCCTCCCCTGTCAGCCGGGGAGCAAACCAGGTGGTCGGCCAGGTACGGTCGGTACGCTTATCAATGATGTCATGCGCTTTTTCGTCCAGGACAACGGTCTGACCCTCGGCGATCTGCAAAACCGGGCCAATCCCCTCAACAATATTGACCCGGAGCAGAGTAACCGGCATTTCTGCGCCGGTTTTGAAATGGCTGGAGAATCCGCCTCCCCGGAAATACTCGCAGTTAGCGGGTTCCCAGTCAGTCGCTTGAACACAAGCC
>CANSRB010000101.1 GCA_947649285.1 uncultured Clostridia bacterium | reverse complement strand
ATGATGAAAACCTGGACATCCGCACGATCACCATAGGAATCTCCCTGCTGGACTGCATTGATCCGGATATCACCCGCGCCTGTGAAAAGGTATATGAAAAAATCACCCGCTGCGCCAGGGACCTGGTCAAAACCGGTGAAGATATTGAACGGGAATATGGCATCCCGATCATTAACAAGCGTATTTCGGTCACCCCGATCGCCATCATCTCGGCTGCCTGCAACACCAGCCCGATCGCTTTTGCCCAGACCCTCGACCGAGCCGCTCAAGCGGTAGGCGTAAACTTTATCGGCGGCTATTCCGCCCTGGTGCAAAAAGGTTTCAGCGCCGGAGATGAGCGCCTGATCCGTTCAATCCCGGAAGCCATGGCCATCACCGAGCGGGTCTGTTCCTCCGTGAACCTGGGCTCTACCAAAACCGGCATCAATCTGGACGCCTGCCGCTTAATGGGCCAGATCATCCGGGAGGCTTCCGAAAAAACGGCGGACAACAGCTGCTTCGGCGCCGCCAAAATCGTGGTTTTCTGCAACGCGCCGGAGGACAACCCCTTTATGGCGGGGGCTTTCCATGGCGTAGGGGAACCGGACTGTATCCTGAACGTCGGCGTTTCCGGGCCTGGCGTTGTACGTTCTGCTGTCGCCAAATGCCCGCCCGGCGCATCCATCAGCGAAATTGCAGACGTCATCAAAAAAACAGCCTTCAAAATCACCCGGATGGGGCAGCTTGTCGGGACAGTCGCTTCCGAACGCTTGGGGATCCCTTTCGGGATCGTCGACCTCTCTCTTGCGCCGACCCCGGCCGTAGGGGATTCCGTTGCCCATATCCTGGAAGAAATCGGCTTGGAAAAATGCGGGACGCACGGTACTACCGCTGCTCTGGCTCTGCTGAACGACGCGGTGAAAAAAGGCGGGGTCATGGCCTCTTCCCGGGTTGGCGGGCTTTCCGGGGCTTTCATCCCTGTATCCGAGGATGCCGGGATGATCGACGCTGCCCGCTGCGGCTCCCTGAATATCGAAAAGCTGGAAGCCATGACTGCGGTTTGCTCGGTAGGGCTGGATATGATCGTAATCCCAGGTGATACGCCCGCGGATACGATCGCAGCAATCATTGCTGACGAAGCCGCCATCGGTATGGTCAACTCTAAAACTACCGCCGTCCGGGTCATCCCAGCCATTGGCCGGAAAATCGGGGACGAACTGGAGTTCGGCGGATTGTTCGGCAGCGGCCCGGTCATGGAGATCAACTACCGTTCCGCCAGCCGCTTTATCCAGCGCGGAGGTCAGATCCCGGCTCCCTTGCAGAGCTTGAAAAACTAGGACTCGCTTGAAAAATCGCCAATCCTGTCTTTTTGCCCAAACCGGGCGGATTCCGGCGTCGAAAATCCTCGACAGGCGGCAGCCTGTTCTGCGGTTTTCTTCTTGAAACCGCCTCGCTCTGCACAAAAATCCAGAACTTTCTCTATTTTCAAACAAGCCGTAGGGAAATCCCCGGCGGAAATCAAAATAAAAAATTGTCACCAAAACGTCCCTTATTCCAGGCTGGTTTTTGGGTTTTATGCCGAGTTTTCCAGAAGCCTGTTGCAAAACAAAAAAGTTCGTAGTATGATATTCATTATCGTGGGCAGCTATGGGAATTTAAAGAATATCCCGGAAAATCCTTGTTTCTACGGATACCCATGGATCCGCTTTCTTCTTTACATTCCGATCGCTTGCTTCCACGGAAAACACCGAGGCAGAGTGTGTTTCCGAACCTACTGGAAACGCACTCTCGTTCCGTTTAAGAAGCTGTATTCACCGGTTGTAAATACAGCTTCCGGCCTGTTGCTTTAACGGAGCGGCAAAAACTTATTCCGGTTCTGTCCCCCGGTATTTCCGGGCGGCAGATTCCACGTTAAGGAGGGATTCCAAAATGCCGTCAATTATCGAGCAGATTCTTCAGATCGACTCGATCGCGCAAAAAAAACTGGACGAAGCCAATGCGTTCCAGCAGCAGTTGCTTGTTGATTCAGAAAGCAGGAAAGCCGAGCTGGATGCCGCTGTCACCGAAAAAATGGAAGCCGAACTGGCTGAATTTTCCGGCGCACTGCAGCAGAAAACTAGCCGGGAAAAACAGGAAATGGAAAAGCAGTCCCAGGAAGATGTTTCCCGTTTAGCAGATTTATTCGCTCAAAACCGCGCACGATTGGAAAAGGATATTTTCGAAAACATTGTCCGGATTCCGGGGTAATGAGGAAGGAGCTGTTTTATGTTTAATTCTCTTTCCAGCAACGCGATTACGGCAAAAGCGCGCGCAATTTACGGCAAAAGGCTCACTGCTGCGGACTATCATGAACTGTTAAATAAACGTTCCGTGGCGGAGGTTGCCGCTTATTTGAAGCAGACCCCCGGTTATTCCGAATTCCTGACGGAGATCATCGAAAGCCAGGTCCACCGCGGCCAGCTGGAAGCCATGCTCTCCCGCTGCCGGCTGAGCCGGTTTTCCAGTCTCTGCCATTACGATTTTTCGCCGAAGCGAGGGTTTTTCCGTTACGCGGCCATTGATATCGAAGTCGGGCTGATCCTTCAGGCGATCGTCCTGCTCAATTCCAATACGCCGGAAAAAATCATCAACGCCGCGCCTTCTTTTATGGCCGATTACGCCAGCTTCGATTTTATCGCGTTGTCCCACATCCAGGATTTCAGCGGCCTGCTCGAGGTGCTCAGGCAGACTCCTTATGAAAAGCTGCTTCGCCCGCTGGCGGCGGAAAACGGGAAGATCAACCTTTCCCGCTGTGAACTGGTGCTGAAAACCTATTACTATCAAAGCCTGCTGGATTTGATCGATCAAAATTACCGTGGCAAGATCCGCAAGGAACTGCGGGAAATCGTCCTGATTGAAATTGAACTGATCAACCTCAGCCTGATCTACCGCTTAAAGCGTTATTTCAAGCGTACGCCGGAACAGATCAAGACACGGCTGCTCCCGTTCAGCTATAAGCTGAACGGCCGCGCTTTAGAGGAGCTGCTCCAGCCGGAGGGGGACGACAAGAATATTATCCGTTCACGGCTTTCCGTATACAGCAGCAAAATGCAGGATGTTTCCTTCAACTATGTGGAGGACTACACCCACCGTCTGCTGTTCATCCTCACCCGCAGGATGCTGCGTTTTTCCACGGCCGCTCCTATCATTTTCTATTCACTGATCACACTGCTGAACATTGAACTGGAAAATCTGACCGTACTTATTGAGGGGATCCGTTATGGGCACAATCCAGCGGAAATCGAAAAAATCCTGATCCTTTAATCAAGCAACACTGTATTCAAGGCTTTTCGCTTTCCTCAGTCAAAACGGAAGGCCTGAAAATAATCAAGGTGGTGAACTGACTTTGGCAATTGAAAAAATGTCCCTGATCAACCTGGTCGGCAGCCAGGAAGATCTGGAACAAACCTGTATGCGATGTCTGAAAAGCGGTTATTTCCATCCCGAAATGGCGATTAACACAACAGCCCCCTCGCACGGGTTCCGCATTATTACGGGGGAAAACCCGTATACATCGCAGCTGAACAATTTAACAAAGCTGGCTGCTGAACTGGAAATTGATCTGGGCGAAGCAGAGTTTAACGACTCCTGCACTGATCTGGAGAAAGTCCAGGAATATATTGCCGCTTTAGGAGAAAAGCTCTCTGCGCTTGCCGAAAAGAAACAGGAGATGAAGGGAACCATCTCCAATTATGAACAAACCCTGATTCAAATCGGCCACCTGGCCGGGCTGAACGTCAGCTTCGACGACATATTTGCCTGCAAATATGTCAAGGTTCGATTCGGGCGGCTCCCTGCTGACAGCTACAGCAAACTGGTTTATTACGATAAAAAACCGTTTTTCTTCTTCTCCTTCGATCATGACAGCGAGTACCACTGGGGTGTGTTCTTTGCCCCGGCCAATAATATCGAAGAATACGACGAAATTTTCTCTTCCCTCTACTTCGAGCGGATGCGGGTCCCGGATTATGCACATGGCACCCCGGAAACGGCAAAGCAAAGCATCACCAGCCTGCTGTCCGAGGAACGCAAAGCATTGGAATCTGTTCAGGAAGAGATCCAGCAGATCCGCCGCGACAACCAGAAGCGGGTGCTGGAATGCTATCATCTGCTGAGCACGGCTCAGGCCGCTTTCGATCTGAAAAAGCACGTGGCGACCTATAACACCCGGTTCCTGATGGTAGGGTTCATTCCGGCGGCCCGGAAAACCGAATTCCTGAATCTGTTCTCCGACCTGGCAAGCGTAGGCTGTACCGCTAAGCCGCACGACGCGGACCCAGCATTCCAGCCCCCGGTCAAGCTGAAAAACAACAAATTCAGCCGGCCGTTCGAAATGTTTGTCAATATGTATTCCCTGCCCTCCCATAAGGATATCGACCCGACTTCCCTGGTGGCAATCAGCTATACCCTGCTGTTCGGCATCATGTTCGGCGACCTGGGACAGGGCCTGCTTCTTTCGCTGTTCGGCATCATCCTGACCAAGTGGAAAAAGATGGCCCTTGGGCCGATCATGACCCGGATTGGCTTCTCCTCTGCTTTCTTCGGGCTGATTTACGGCTCGGTCTTTGGATATGAGCATCTGCTGGATCCCATGTACAAGACCCTGTTCGGCCTGGAACATAAGCCGGTCGAGGTATTCGACACAGGCACGACCAACCTGCTGCTGGTCAGCGCGATCGCGATCGGCGCAGTGCTGATTATGGTATCCATCTGCATCAACATCTATCTGGGCTTCCACTCCAAGGATTATGAGCGCGCGATTTTCGGCCATAATGGGATTGCCGGGCTGGTTCTTTATGCGTCGGCGGTCGGCATGGTGGTCGATATGATGGTACTGCATATCGGATATGCCAATGCGGCCTATATCATCTTTCTGATTGTGCTGCCGATCCTCTCCATCTTCTTCCGCGGGCCTCTTTCCAAGATCATTGAGCATCGCAAGGATCATGAAAAACACAGTATCGGCGAATTCTTTATCGAAAACTTTTTCGAGCTCTTTGAGTATGTGCTCAGCTATCTGTCCAACTCCATGTCCTTCCTGCGGGTCGGCGGCTTCATCCTGAGCCACGCCGGCATGATGGCGGTGGTCATGTCCCTTTCGGAAATGGTCGGCGGGGCCGGCAGCCCGATCGTGGTCATTATCGGCAACCTGTTCGTCATGTGCCTGGAAGGCCTGATTGTCGGTATCCAGGTACTGCGTCTGGAATTTTATGAAATTTTCAGCCGGAACTTCGAAGGCAATGGCAAACCCTACACCCCTGCTCGGCTGAACGTAACCAAAGAAGCGTAACCCGTTTTTAAGATGAACTGACTGCAAAAATAAAATTGGAGGAAATTATTATGACTACATTTCTGATGCTTTTGCTTCCCCTGGCTGCCCTGATCCTGCTTGCTGCTCCGCTGGTCCCGGTTTACCGCGGCGTAACCACCGGAAAAAAAGCAAAGCGTTCCGTCCTTGCGAACCTCTGCGCATTTGCCGGCATTTTCCTGATCGCGCTGATCCTGCCGATCGGTGGGATTGCTTCCGCAGCGGAAACCACCGCAGCAGCCGCTTCGGGTGCCGCTGCCGGGATGGGTTATCTGGCCGCAGCCCTGGTTACAGGACTTTCCTGTCTGGGCGCCGGTATCGCGGTTGCTGCTGCGGCTCCGGCTGCAATCGGCGCGGTTTCGGAGGATCCCAAGTCCTTCGGTAAAGCCATGATCTTCGTTGTATTGGGCGAAGGTGTTGCGATCTACGGCTTGCTGATCTCCATCCTGATCCTGAACAGACTGTAATTCACCCCGGCCGGTTCCCTCCTGTATCCCTTGCAGGAGGGAACGTTCGGTAGAGCGATTCGAGATGAAAGGACACGGTATCCATGAAATTTTTTGTGATTAGCGATAATATCGATACCCAGGTGGGGATGCGCCTGACCGGGATCGAAGGGATTGTAGTCCATGAGCAGAAAGAAGTGGAGCAGGCGCTGAAGGAAGCGTTTGCAGACCCGGAAATCGGGATTGTACTGATGACCCAAAAGCTGATCCGGCTCTGTTCTGAAACGGTATTTCAATATAAGCTGAATCATAAACGTCCTTTAATCGTTGAAATTCCGGACCGTCATGCTACTTCCCAAATTTCCGACACAATTTCCCGGTACATCCAGGAAGCGGTCGGGATCAAAATTTAGCGGCTGTCTGGCAGAATGTGGAGGTACACGTATGCAAGAACAACAAGAAAAGCTGGCAAGATTTGAAAAAGCCGTTTTCGCCGAGGTGGACGCAAAAGCCGACAATATCCGCCAGAATGCGGAAACCGGGCAAAAAGAAATGTTCTCGGAATATGAGGTTTTGCAGGCTGCAAAATCTAAAAAAGAATTGAACCGCCAAAAAGAAGAGCTGAAAAAGAATGCGAAGCATGAGCTTGCCAAATTCAGCCTGGACTGTAAACGGAAACTGCTGGTCAAGCGTGCTGAGCTGACGGAGGAGGTTTTCACCTCGGTAGAAAACCGGCTTCAGGAATTCCGCGCTTCTGAAGAATACCCCTCCTATTTGCTGGGCTGTATTTCGGCGTTTTCCAAAACAGCTCCCTCCGCTGAGCTGAAAATTTTCGTCCATTCGGCAGACCTTCCCTTGACTAAGGATATCCAAAAAGCCTGCTCCCAGCC
>CANSRB010000100.1 GCA_947649285.1 uncultured Clostridia bacterium | reverse complement strand
CCCCTTGGATCCCCGATCCGCGTAGGCGACCGGGTTGCAGACCGTAGGAGCCTCTGCTTCTAGGACATCACAGAAGGCGAGCCTAGGGGTCATCGCACGATAGAACGCCCTCTTCCTGGCGCACTTCCTGAACGGCCGCCCGCACAGCGGCAATGACAAACGCGGAAAAGGTGCAGTCTTTCCCTTGAATCAGCTGTTCAACCTCTTGGATGAGATCGTTCGGGAAGCGGATTGTTTTGTTGGTCGTTGGGGGGACTGATGGGATTTTAAAGTTCATCGCTTTACGCCTCGCAATATAACTGTATTGCAATTAGTGTAAGCGATAAAGTTTGGAAAATAAGCATTGCATTTGCAATGCTTATTTGATATACTCAATATGAGGTGATCGAATGCCGGATTATAAGGAAATGTATTTAACACTTTTTCGTGTCTGTGAACAGGCAGTTCAGGTGCTGATTAAGGCGCAGCAAGAGTGTGAGGAGATGTATATTGATGCAAACAATCCCGAACGAATATCCTTATTGGAAGATAGAAAAAGCATGGAGAAATTATTTCTCCATGCTTTTTCTTAAAGGTCATATCCTTTCATTCCAGGAACCCGCCGCCCAGCAGCAGATCGCCCTGATACATCACTAGGGATTGCCCCTTTGCAACGGCGCGCTGGGGCGTTTGCAAGGCCACCCGTGCGGTTCCTCCTGGACCGGGGAAAATCTCTGCCGGGACTGGAGGCGCAACGGAGCGGATTTTAATTTCTGCGGAAAACGGCGCTTCCGGGAAGTTCCCGCTGGTAAAGGTAACGCCGGAGAGTTGTGCTTCGGAAACTGCGTCCTGCCCGGCGTCCGCCAGGTAAATCCGGTTGGATTCCGGGTCGATTTCCCGCACGAAAACCGGCCGGCCCAATGCGATCCCCAGCCCTTTCCGCTGGCCCACCGTATAATGGAGCAGTCCCCGGTGCCGTCCGCAGACCCGGCCATCCGGTGCGATGAAATCCCCTTCCGGCATCTTTCCTGCGGCGGATTCGATAAAGGCAGCGTAGTCGTTCCCTTCGATGAAACAGTTTTCCTGGCTGTCCGGCTGTTCGGCGGCGGAAAGCCCTGCCGTTGCCGCCATTTCCCGGACAAAGGGCTTTTCCAGATCCCCGATCGGGAAAATCAGGCGGGAAAGTTCCCGCTGTCCCAGCCGGTACAGCATATAGGACTGATCCCGTTTCTTATTCCGGCTTTTCCGGACCGAGAAGATACCGTTCTGTTCGACGATACCGGCATAATGCCCGGTCGCAGCATAGGCGCAGCCTTGACGGTCGGCCTCCTCCAGCAGGGCGCGGAATTTGATCTTCGGGTTGCAGAGAACGCAGGGATTGGGCGTCCGCCCATTCTGGTATTCCTCGATAAAATACCGGATAACGGTTTCCCGGAACTCCTCCCGAAGATCCAGCACAGTCAGTGGGATCCCCAGGGTTTGCGCGGCGGCCCGTGCGGCGGAAACCGCCTTTTCGTGCAGCTCGGACATCCGCATGACGGCGGCGGAAACCTCCCATCCTTCCTGCTGAAGCAGATGCGCACAAGCCGCGGAGTCCACCCCGCCGGAAAGGGCAAGCAGAACCTTTCCCGGCTTGTTAATGACAGCAGTGCCCATCGCATTCACCTGAGATTTCTCCCACCAGCGGGGTGGGATCCACGCCATTACGACGGTAGTAGTCCGCCAGGGCCGTCTTGATGGCCTGTTCTGCCAACACCGAGCAGTGCAGCTTGGCCGGCGGAAGCCCGTCCAGCGCCTCTACAACGGCTTTATTGGTCAGCTTGAGGGCTTCCTCAATGGTCTGACCCTTGATGAGTTCGGTTGCCATGGAACTGGTCGCGATCGCCGCGCCGCACCCGAAGGTCTTGAAGCGGACATCCGTGATCTTCCCACCCTCAATTTTCAGGAACATTTTCATGATATCGCCGCACTTGGCATTCCCGACTTCGCCGACGCCGTCCGGGTTTTCCAGCTCGCCGACATTTCGGGGGTTGGCGAAGTGATCCATGACTTTTTCACTGTATAGCATTTTGGGATTCTCCTTTTCTTTTTCAATAGGGACTTGTACTAATTCTTAATAAAACGATGCAGTCGTTTTATTGGGCCGCAGGCGCGGCGGCGTGTCACGCCGCGTTTTTATCAGGAAATAGTATTTAGCCCTGCCAAACCGGGCTCATGGCGCGCAGGGTATGGATCACCTGCGGGATACATTCCAGAATATAATCAATCTCGGCATCCGTTGTGCTTTCACTTAAAGAAAGCCGGAGCGAGCCGTGTGCAATCTCATGAGGCAGGCCGATAGCCAGCAGTACATGGGAGGGGTCTAGGGATCCCGAAGTACAGGCCGATCCGGAGGAAGCGCAGATCCCCATCATATCCAGCCGGAGAAGAAGGGCTTCCCCCTCCACCGCTTCAAAGGAAATGTTGACATTGCCAGCCAGCCGCTGTTCACGCCCGCCGTTCAGCCGGGTTTTGGGGACAGCTGTCAGGATCCCGTCAATCAGACGCTCCCGGAGGCAGCGGATTTTTTCGGTACGCGCCGGGATATCCTGGGCGGCCAGTTCGATCGCCGCACCCAACCCCACAATGGAGGCCAGGTTTTCGGTACCTCCCCGGCGGTTGCGTTCCTGAGCGCCGCCGTCGATCAGGTTGGGGATCCGTACGCCATTCCGGCAATAGAGCACGCCCACCCCTTTAGGCGCGTGGATTTTATGCCCGGAAAGGGAGAGCAGGTCGATCTTTTGGGCGGCGACGTCAATTTCCAGATTGCCGACGGCTTGGACCGCGTCCGTATGGAAGAGTACGCCGGCTTCCCGGCAGACCACCCCGATTTCCGGGATGGGCTGGACGGTACCGATTTCGTTATTGGCGTACATCACGCTGACAAGCGCGGTTTGTTCGGTGATAGCGGCGCGCACCTGTTCCGGTGAAACATAGCCCTCCGGGCTGACGGGCAGATAGGTGACGCAAAAACCCTGCTTTTCCAGTTTTTGTGCCGAATGCAGGACAGCATGATGCTCAAAAGCGGTGGTAATCAGATGGTTTTTTCCTTTGGCGCGGGCGCTTTCCATCACGCCTTTCAGCGCCCAGTTGTCGCTTTCGGTACCGCTGCCGGTAAAATAAATTTCTGTAGGCTGCGCGCCAATAGCGGACGCAACCTTCTGGCGCGCGACTTCGATGGCTTTTCGTGCTTCCCGCCCAATGGAATAGATGCTGGACGGATTGCCGTAATGCTCTTTTAGATACGGGAGCATCGCTTGGAATACGGGCTCGCTGACGGCAGTAGTAGCAGCGTTGTCCGCATAGACAAAACGGTTCATATAAGAACCCTCCTTACAGGATCATGGATAAAAAAGATCAGTTTCATTGAAAAACGGGAATGCAGCCGCTGGTTCCCAGGGAAACCGGGATTGTTTTTTTGAGGTCTCTTTATTATATACCTATTTAGTGGCATTAGTCAATACGGGTTCCGAATTGTTACAAATATAGTCAACACACTTGAAAAAACGCAATTTGCGTTTTTTCAGCCAGCGGGCTATGACCGCTGGCTGTGTGCTCCGCACACCAGTGTTAACGATGAAGTCCGAACCAAGTCCGCTTCTGCGGCCGCCTGCGGCGGTTTTCCGCCGCAGGCTTCAAAAGAATCAAAATGATTCTTTTGAAGTGTTTCGACTATAGCGTTGATAGTATTGGACTGCCAGTTCGTCGCAGCGTTCGTTCTGAGGATGCCCGGCGTGCCCCTTTACCCATTGGAAAGCAACCTGATGGACCTCCAGCAGTTCCAGCAGGCGCTGCCAGAGGTCCGGATTCAGCGCTTTCTCTTTTTTGTTCCGCATCCAGCCCTGTGAACGCCATTTTTTTGCCCAGCCCAGCGTTACCGCATCAACAATATACTTTGAATCCGTTGTCAGCACGACTTTGCAGGGGCGTTTGAGCGCGGAAAGCGCTTCGATGACCGCAGTAAGCTCCATCCGGTTATTGGTGGTCTGAGGTTCTCCTCCGGAAAGCTCGCGGCGATGACCGCCGTATTCCAATACCGCGCCCCAGCCGCCCGGCCCCGGATTGCCGCTGCACGCGCCGTCTGTATAAATATTCACCTGGTTTGACATGAGGTTTTTCCTTTCATGGTGCTTTTATGCCGCAATTTTGGAAATACTGGATCTATTATACCCGAAAACTTGGTTTCTTACAAGGGAATTTGTCTGAAACCCGCGCCTGTTTCAGTTTGTGGGGTTTCGCGCCCTGTGCCCCCGTCGATTGTGGGGCTGCGCGCCCCACACCCCGCCCCATTTCTTTGGACGTCCAAAGAAATGGGGGAAAGAAATGCGCCAAGGGAGTCCCCTTGGATCCCCGATCAGCGTAGGCGACCGGATTGCAGACAGTAGGAACCTCTGCTTCTAGGGCATCACAGAAGGCGAGTCTGGTATTGGACTGATTTTTCCAGGAGGTTTGCATGGGGGCATTTCAGGGTATTTTACCTCCGAGGGCTTTATCCAGGCGGAAAAACACAAAAATCCGCGTCCGTTTCCATCTGGGAATAGAAACGGACGCGGAGCTTGTATGAAGATGGGTTCCCCCAATATTGGCGAAAATCAACTCGTCTGCTGAACAATAATCCCCTCGCAGATTTGTTGTTGTGTCACAATGCTGGAAATACCAGCGATCAGGAGAGTGAGGAGATTGATGAGTGTTTGCAGTTCGTCCTGATTCAGCTTGGAGGCAAACAGGACGGCCAGGGAAGTGGCAATGCTAAAAACGCTTTCTGGGGATGTACAGTGAGGGAGATTATTTGCAGTTGTTTGGGAATTGGGGGTTCTTGCTTCTTCTGGAGAGGAACTGACACGTGAAGTCTGGCGGTTTTCATTGGAATAAGAAGCGGAGGGGAAATCCGCTTCGGTCTGACCACTGGTTTGCGCAGACGTATTCCGGCCGTCGGCCATGTCTCAGCCCCCCTTTTTTCTGTTCATTCGCCGAAGCCGGCGCTCTTTCTTGCCGTATTCTATGAAAATACGTGCGGAAAGGTTCCTGCACCAAGGGGACGTGCAAAAACAAAAGAAAAATAAATTTGCAAAGATGTCCGGTTTCAGACGAATCTGCACAGATTGGATGATGCAATCGCTTTTATAATCATGGAAAGGCAAAGGATACAGCGGTTTTACCGGAGAAGGAAATCTTCCACCAGGTCCTCAAAATGTGCAAGCTGGGCCTGTTGTTCTTCCAATTCCCGGGCAAACTGTTCCACCTCGCCGCGGTTGCAGGAGATATCGGGGATACGAAGCTCCTCTACAGCACGGATCCCATAAGAATCGTAGGTTCCGTTTTCAGGATCGCTGTAGGTTTCTTTGAATACCAGAAAGTTAACCAATGTGATGATTCTCCTTTGAACACGGAAATGAAAAAGGGATATGCAGATTAAAATGAAACGTTTCGCCCTCCTTTGTGTCATAGTATCTTTTCTAGAAAAATTGACAGGTTTATTATAACATAATCCCCTGTCGAAATTTGGCGAAGTATGGGTGTGATTCTATATTTTGTGATTATTCCACCGATTTTTATGCAGATATTGTTTTAAAAAGAGAAAATCTGCGCTTATATTTACAAGCGCAGATTTTTTACAGGGTGTTATCGGCAGTAGTTTACAATATAATTTTCAATTGCGTCGGAGATGATCTGCCGTGCTTCGCTGGCGCCGGCAACATCGTCTACTGCGGTTTTTTTGTTTTCCAACTCCTTGTATACGGTAAAGAAATGCTGCATTTCCTCAAAAATATGCCCAGGCAGCTCCGAAATATCCTGATAAGTGTTGTAGTTCGGGTCACGGTAGGGGACCGCGATGATTTTTTCGTCATTGCGGCCGTTATCGATCATCTTCAAAACGCCGATCGGATAACAGCGCACCAAGGTCAGCGGGATGATCGGCTTGGAGCAGAGGACAACAACATCCAGCGGGTCGCCGTCATCGCCGTAGGAACGGGGAATAAACCCGTAATTAGCCGGATAATGCATCGATGTATGAAGGATCCGGTCCAGCATCAGCATACCGGTTTCCTTATCCAGCTCATATTTTTCCTTGCTTCCCTGCGATATCTCAATGACGGCCATAAAATCAGTCGGTGTAATCCGTTTTGGGCTGATGTCGTGCCAAATGTTGCTCATGGTTTTTCCTCCTTGGGTTCCTAACGCCAGATGACTTTCTTTGGAAATATCATATCACGCGGCTGAAACAAAGTCAAGGAAGGGGTTCCTCTCTGCTTTTTTATTGGCTGCTGCCAGAAGCCAGATCCGTTTTCCAAAGCCCGTGAAGGTTGCAGTAGGCATATACGGCCACAGGTTTTTCCTTTCCCAACGGAAACTCCGCCTGAGGAGGTTCAGAGGGGGAAAGCGGGTGGAAGCGCCCGCAGCAGGAGGTTTCCAGGTAAATCCATTGGATGGAATGTTCCTCTGTCATGGGGTGTTCCGCGGAGCCGACACAGACATGGGCGCAGCCGTCATGGATTTCGGCTACGGGGAGATGTTTTTCCGTTGCTCCCTCTGTGGCATTGGGTGTCAGCTCGCTCATCGGCGCGCCGCAGCAGTTGGGCGTTACACCGGTTTCATTCAGCGTCTGCACCAGGCTGCTGCAATGGGCGCAATAAAAAAATTTCGGTGGTTGTTTCATGGTTGGTTCATCTTCCTTTCTTATAGTCAACGCACTTGAAAAGAAGCCAATGCTTCTTTTCACCACTGCGGCATCA
>CANSRB010000099.1 GCA_947649285.1 uncultured Clostridia bacterium | reverse complement strand
CTGATAGCCAGTAGCCGATGCCGCGCCCCGTATGCCTGTAGCCGATGCCGCGCCCCAATCGCCTGTAGCCGATGCCGCGCCCCGTATGCCTGTAGCCGATGCCGCGCCCTGATAGCCAGTAGCCGATGCCGCGCCCCAATCGCCTGTAGCCGATGCCGCGCCCTGATAGCCTGTAGCCGATGATTTTTCATCAAGATTATTCCAGTCAACCTTATCAAACGTAAAATTTACTGCTGCTTCGACGAGCCCTTTTAATCCGATTTCAGCTTTGATTTCGATTTTCTTTCCGGCTATTTTGCTGTCGTTGTCCTTTTTGCCGTCAACCTCGAACAATTCTACTTCACAAAATCGACTTTTCGCTGGCGGGTAATAACTAAATACATCAAGCGGGTATTCGCAAGCGTGGAACCTAGTATTACAGAGATTAACCTCATCTGTTTCATAGGTTTTTCCGACCTCATACTGGAACGTAATATCTTCTGTTAGTGTGCATTGCAGTTTGTTGTTAAATCCCTTGTAAGCTTTCATACCCGATTCTCCTTATTCTCATTTTTCCAACGCTCGAATTCCGCCCGGTTTTCCGGATTCTCAAAAAACCTCTTCGCGCAGCCCAGTATCGTTTTGCACATTGCATCCGTTTGATATTTCGGCATCTCGTTCAGGTTTATCTTGACGTTCCGCGGGATGCTCTCACAGCCCAGATCCTTATATTTCGCCACGGATGTATCCTCCTTTTCTCGCCCCATCAGAGAGCATTTTTATTACAAGATATTATTCAAGATAAGCGACAACAAAAAAACAAGTAAGAGTGGAGCTTCTAAAATAGCCCAAATCTGCAAATACTCTTTTGCTTCTTCCTTATTCTTAAAATAAACAGCCTCCCAAATTGCCTTAGGGATAAATCCCAATGTTATATATACAGCTACTATAAAAACTGTAAGATTTGTCATATTTGACCTCCCGCCCTCTTCTGAAGGGCTTTTTCTTGCATTATCCTAAATCCCCTGCTACACTAAGGTTATCAACTTAATCGAAAGGACTGATCGAATGAAAACAACATCCAATTATTCTATAATCTTAGACCATCAAATTAGTTCTAAAACTTCATCAGAGATAGAACGTATAATCAAATATCTAAACCATTCTGTGATTTTTCAGCCATTGTCTGCCAATAATGCTATAGGATTTGGCCGAGCCGATTATACTACTTCTCCACATTGGACAATTTATTCTCTTGTAGATCTTCCACCTCGTGCATTTGAAGCTAATATCTTGCATGAACTCTATCATTTGTGTCAATTAGTTGAAAAATTTCCTACAACATCAACTAGAATAAAACCGAATGCTACTTCGATTGAAAACAATGAATTTGGTCAAGCAGGGTCTGTATATGCATCTGTCATTCTTGATCTTGATGTCTGTGATCGACTATCAAAATTCGGATTAAGCTCTGAATATTTTTTTGATAGTCGATATAAACAGGCAATGTCATGTCAAATCAAAAGTGAAATAACTGATCGCTGTTACTTTGTTGCAACCGCTATGCGTATAGCGGGTATAATTCTTCAAAATAACAAAATTCAAGTTCAAAATGTATTAGCGCACTTTAAATCTAAAAATCCACGCTTGGTGCACTGTGCAAAATCTTTAGCTAATAAAATCAAAAAAGTCGATTATCATACACCAGATGGCTGCCTACAGTCCCTATCTATCACCTATGATCTCTTAGATATTTGGGATTGGCAGTTTATCAATTATAAAGATTCTTCCTTTACTTCTAGCGAACAGGTCCATACTTTTCTATTACAGAACCATCCGGATTTTTGATAAGTGTATGACCACATTTAACACAAACTATGGCTAATGGCCATATAAATTCACTGACAACATACTCATGATCTTGATTACAAAGCGACTGCAAGGGCATATCACTAAGTACAGGCTTTGTTATACTTCTGTTCCTTTTCATAATTCACCTCCTGCCCTCATCAGAGGGCTGTTTTAGTTTCTGATGATGTTAATTTTTTCAGATTTTGCTGAATTAGATGAACTGATAGGATTTCGTGCCAATAAAAATCCTTGCATAACTCCAAGTACATAGTTTTTTTGAGAGGGCTTTAACTTCTTAAAACTCTCCGCAACTTCTTCAACTACTTTTGATTTAGGCATTTTCTATGCCCCCTTTCTTGTTTACTATGTCTTGATTATAGTTTATTTTGTCTCATACGTCAAGCTTTTTCAAAAAAATTGTTTACAAAGTCTCAAATATATGCTATCCTATAGAAAACGGAGGTGAATTCATGGATATCTGTGATCGAGTAAAAGCTATCAGAGAAAAACTAGAGCTCAGCCAAGCAGCGTTTGGTGAAAAGCTTTTTCTTGAACGTTCAGCAGTCTCGTTAATGGAAAGAGGACAAAGAAACATTACCGAAAGAACAATAAAGGATATATGTCGAGAATTTAACGTTTCTCTTATATGGCTTAAAGAAGGTATAGGAGAGATGTTCGAAACATCTGATATAGGGACAACAGCATTATTCGATAGGATAATGGCCGGAGAAAATGAAACGGCGAAAGCTCTTTTTAGAGCTTTCGCCAAACTGGATGATAATGATTGGATCGTTATAAAAAAAATTATTGATGAAATGAAGAAGCAGAACTGATAAAATTCTGCTTCTTGTAAATCTTACTTTTTTATGTATAGGTAGGATACTAAATCATAAACTCGCTTTAAGGTTTGTTCATCCCTAATTTGATGCACTAATGTAACAATTTCTCGTTGATAAACGACTACATTTGGCGGCGGACTATCATAACCTCCGGGAATAGTGGGCGTGACAGTCATCACCCCACCGACAGTTTTGCAATTCTGTTCACACATGCTGATTCCTCCTTGTTTTTTAGAATTGTTGTTCTTGCTGTCTGTATTATAGTATAATTGTTTCGATAAATCAAGAAAACAAAGGCAGTTTTAACAAATTTTCTGTCGTATTTTGTGAGAATACGATAGTTTATGCTTAAAATAAAAAAAGCCGCCCGGCGCTGCAACACCGGACGGCCCAATTGAAAATCCACACAAGCATATAAGGGGAATTTTCACCCCTTATTATACACTGTTTTTAAGGGGGAAGCAAGTTGACAAAAGCAGTTATTTACGCGCGTTACTCCAGCAGCGGACAGCGCGAAGAAAGTATCGAGGGCCAGCTGCGGGAATGCCACGAATTTGCACAAAGGAATGGCCTGACGATTGTCGGCGAGTATATCGACAAGGCGCTCACTGGCCGAACAGACCGCCGCCCGGACTTCCAACGGATGCTGCGGGACAGCGAACGGGGCGTGTTCCAGGCCGTGATCTGCTGGAAGATGGATCGCTTTGCTCGGAACCGGTACGACAGCGCTATGTGCAAATACAAGCTGAAGAAAAACGGTGTCCGGATTTTTTACGCCAAGGAGGCCATCCCAGAGGGGCCGGAAGGGATTATCCTGGAATCAGTTATGGAGGGATACGCTGAGTATTACAGCGAAAACCTGAGCCAGAATGTCAAGCGTGGGAATTATGACAGCGCGCTGGAACTCAAGACCTTAGGGCAAACCCTGCTCGGCCTGCGGAAGGGATTGGACGGCCGGTTTGAGATCGACCCGGCCACTGCTCCAGTGGTGCGGCGGATTTTCGAGGAATACGCCCGGGGAGAGCCAGCGAAGGATATTTACAGCCGGCTGAACGAGGAAGGATACCGGACAATCCGAGGCGGCTCGTTTAACAAAAACAGCCTGCATCGTATTTTGCAAAACGAAAAATATGTGGGCGTATATCAATATAAGGATATCCGGGTAGAGGATGGGATCCCGCCGATCGTAGACCGCGAACTATTTGACCGGTGCCAGAGGATGGTCAAAAGGCATCGCCATTCGCCGGCAGCGGCTCGGGAAACCTGTTTTTTGCTTACACCTAAATTATTTTGCGGGCATTGCGGCGAACCGATGACGGGTGACAGCGGGACCAGTAAGTCCGGCCGGGTGTATCATTATTACACTTGCAATAATCGACGGGCGCGAAAATGCCAAAAGCACAGAGCGGTAAAAGACTGGATCGAGGACTTGGTCATCGACAAACTGCTGGAACTGATCCACTCGGACGAATTTATCGAGGAGGTCACGAAAAAGTGCATTGAATACCAGCAGCGGGAGAAAGATTACAGTGTCCTCCACGCGCTGGAATCCCGGCAGAAGGAGAACGAAAAGTCGATCCAAAACCTGCTCGCCGCGATGGAGGTCGGCATTATCACACAGAGCACGAAATCCCGATTGATGGCGCTGGAAGCCGAACGCGAACAAATTGAAAAAGGGATTGCCCGGGAGTTAATCGCTGAGCCAGAACTGGATCGGGAACAAGTCGCCTATTTTCTCAAGCGGTTCCGTACCGGAGACCGTTCAGACGAAGAATTCCAGGCATTCCTGGTTGATACTTTCCTCAATTCGGTGTATCTTTATGATGATGACAAGCTGATTCTCGCACTTAACTATACCGGAGAGCACAGTAAAATAACGCTGTCTTTGATTGATAAAATCGCAAACGCAGACGAAGAAAAAAGTTCTTGTTTGGCACCTCTCGGCTCACCAAGAAAAAACCTCCCATCCGGAAACGGGTCGGGAGGTTTTTTCATCCCTCTACATCCATACCATGAAAAAAAGCCGGGGAGTTTTCCCCGGCTCTTCGTTTTAATGGTTGAAAATTACAGACTCAGCAGCTCCCGGAGCTCCCGCATCCCTTCCTGATGAGCCTCTTCATTGCAATATTCCACCCACAGGATATAGGTATTCATAAAGACAACCGGCACCCAGTACAGCTTTAATCTCTCGTTCACCCGGGCATTCCCTAAAGCTCCAACCGGATCGCCGCCCAGCCGTTTTCCGTCCGGATTTCTGCTGCATGAAGCCCGGCCGCGGTCAGCGCGCCCTGCACTTCCTCGCAGCGTTCCTCAATGATCCCGGAAACCAGCAGGATACTGCCCGGATGCATAAACCGGGCGATATCCTTCGACAGCCGGATAATGACATCTGCCACAATGTTCGCGCAGATGACGTCATAGGTTCCCTGCACCTTCTCGGTCAGGTCGCCGCAGGCCAACTCGATCCGGCCGCCTACGCCGTTCAGGTCCGCGTTTTCCTGCGCTACCTTAACGGCAAGCTCGTCGATATCCACTCCAACTGCCGAGCGGGCTCCGAGCAACAGGGCTGTGATCGCCAGAATCCCGGAGCCCGTCCCGATGTCCAACAGCCGGGTATCAGATGACACACAATCCTCCAGAAGCTGCATACAAAGCCGGGTGGTTTCATGGGTACCGGTGCCAAATGCCATCCCGGGATCCAGCGTAACCTGGACCTCGCCCTCCTGGAGGGCATATTCCTCCCAACAGGGTACGACGACCAGCTTTTTCCCGATTTTGGTGGGATGGTAGTATTTTTTCCAAGCTGTCGACCAGTCCTCCTCGTCCACCTCGGCGGTTTCAATTGCCAGCCGCCCGAGGTCTACCGCTGGGTTTTCCGCCCGCAGGTTCTCCAGGGAGGCGCTGATCTGCCGGAACATCTCATACCCCTGGGCATTGTCCGGAAGGTAAAATTTCAGATTGGTTTCCACCTCTTTAAGCCGCATGAGGTCATCCTCAATATAGTCCCAATGGATGGTGGTATCCTCCAGGAAATCGTTGAAATCGGCGGCGTCCTCCACTAGAACCCCTCGGATCCCCTGCTCAGTCAGATAGCCCGAGAGGATCTCGATCCCGGCGGTCACCGTATAAATGGTAATTTCCTTATAATTCAAAATCTTTCTCCTTCTGTATCCCGAATGCGCCTTTCTTCCGTCACCCTGTGAAAGGCCGTTTTAAGAGCGAAGGCGCTGTCCTTTTTTCAGGGAAAGGGATCAGCCCTGGTGTTTCGCAAACGCGCAGAATGCACGATAGGTGGAATAAACGTCGATCTTAGCTGCAACTTCAAGGGGGGCGTGCATCGAAAGAACCGGGACGCCGATATCAATGGTGTCGATATCGGACTGGGCCAGACAGCCCGCCACCGTGCCGCCGCCGCCCTGGTCCACCTTGCCCAGGTTGCCGGTCTGCCAGAGGACGCCGTTGGCATCGAGCATCCGCTGGATTTCGCCGGTAAATTCCGCCGACGCGTCCGACGTTCCGGCTTTCCCGCGCGCGCCGGTATATTTGGTCAGCACTACCCCATAGTTGGCGAAGCTGACGTTCATCTTCTCATGAACCTCCGGGAAGGTCGGATCGAACGCGATGTTGACGTCCGCCGACAGGCACTTCGAATTCGCGAATACCTGCCGCGCATCCACGCCGTAGGGTCTGGCGATCCCGGCAATCAGGTTCCGCCAATAATCCGCGTGCATACCGGTAGTACCGCCCGAGCCGGTTTCTTCCTTATCTGCCAGTACACAGACCAAAGTGCGGCGGGGTGTTTCCGCATGTAGCAGCGCTGTCAAAGAAGTATAAGCGCAGACACGGTCATCCTGCCCATAAGCGGCAACCATACTGCGGTCAAAGCCCAGATCCCGCGCTTTGAAGGCCGGGACAATGGACAGCTCCGCCGAGCGGAAGTCCTTTTCCACCATGCCGTATTTCTCGTTGAGGATCCGCAGGATATTCAGCTTGATCGCCTGGCTGATTTCCTCGTCCCGATAGGGATAGGAGCCGACCAGCAGGTTCAGCTCTTCCCCACGAATACCGTCGCCCAGGGTGCGTTTCATCTGGTCCGCCGACAGATGGGGCAGCAGGTCGGTCACGCAGAAAACCGGGTCGTTTTCGTCCTCGCCAACCGATACCGTGACAGACACCCCGTCCTGCCGCACGACG
>CANSRB010000098.1 GCA_947649285.1 uncultured Clostridia bacterium | reverse complement strand
CTCAAAGAAAAGGAGGGAAAAGAAAACCGCTGGGGGAGGCCGCCCCCAGTCCCCCGGACACTTTTACCCCAAGCGGTCTAAGTGCAGAATTATTCCCCTACGGTTCCATCCTAAGGGGATTGCTGTCCATTTTACAGCTCATGCTTCGCTGGACTGGCCTGTGCGTATAACGGCCCCCAGGTTAGGCTTGTGTAAAATCGTAAGGAGTAACCCGCTTTCGTCCGGGAGGCAGGGGGAACCGTTGGCGCACGGGGTAATCCAAGGGGGCAGAGCGCGCAACCCCACAAATCAAAGCCGGAGGAACGTCCCGCCCGCTCGGGGGCTGTTCCCTTTGAATGCTTGAAATTTCTATAAAATATGCGGGAGGACACTCCCAAAAAATTCAGGGCAAGACAAACCGTAACAGTTTGTCTTGCCCTTTGATATACGGTAATTTCCGTAAAGCGCCTTGGTTTTTGATACGAATTCTCCATAAAACGATGCAGTCGTTTTATGGAGAATTCGTATTATTCCTCACGGATGATTTTGGGCTTCTTCTTCCAGCTGTCCGGTTTCCCGACCGATTTGCAGAAACCATGCAGTTCACACTCCTCACACTTGGGGCTGCGTGCCGTGCAGACATCCCGGCCGAATAAAACCAGGCGATGGCAAAAATCACTGGAGCCCTGGGGATCCAGAATTTTCCGCAGCTCGGTTTCCACCGTTTTTGGATCCTCCGACCCGCTGGTCAGCCCAATCCGCCCGCAGATCCGAATGCAATGGGTATCCGTTACCACTGCCGGCTGATGGAAGATATCCCCCAGGATCAGATTCGCCGTTTTCCGGCCGATCCCCGAAAGGGCCGTCAGTTCTTCCATGGTATCCGGCAGGACCCCGCCATGCCGTTCCAGAAGCTGCCGGCACATCTCAATGGTATCCTTGGCCTTGACCCGGAAAAATCCGCAGGATTTGATGATCTCTTCTACATCCGATAGCTCCGCGTTGGCAAAATCCTCCAAAGACTGGTATTTCTCAAACAGCGGACCCGTTACCAAATTTACCCGTGCATCCGTACACTGAGCCGAAAGCCGGGTTGCAATCAACAGCTCATACGGTTTATCCGGATGATAGACCAACGAGCAAAGTGCATCCGGATACCGTGCGGCAAGCGCCTGTTCCGCTAAAGCCGCCCGCTCTTTTTTCGTCATCCTTCCCCCTCCTTTTTATTTTTTCAGTATATCACATCTGATTCTGCGCCGCAATCCAGCAAAATAAAAAATCCGCGGGGAACAGAAAATTTACAGTTTGGCCTTTACTCCTCGCTTTAAAGAATGGTATAATGTAAAATAAACAACAAAGCTGAAAATCCTGTAGGCAAAGCTGCCCGGCAGACTCCCGGAGTCCGCGCTGTATGGACATTTGCCTGATTTTTTCCCACTATAGGGATCGTTGATCCAAGACAGGTCGATGGTCCGAACGAGAGGAACCTGATTTATGAGCCGATATGCTTCTGTCGATTGCCCGATCTGCGGAAAGCCGCTGGAAAATGGAGAAGAAATTGTGGTCTGCCCCGACTGTGGAGCACCCTATCACCGCCCCTGCTATCTGAAAGAGGGAATGTGCATTTATCCCGAGCTGCACGCTGCCGGAAAATCCTGGGAAGCTCCTAAAAAAGCGGCCTCTGAGCAGGAATCCGCTAAGCTCCGCTGCCCGGCCTGCGGGACAGTCAATCCGCCTTACGGGCTGTTTTGTCAATCCTGCGGCGTCCGCCTGAACGAAGAGGCCGACCCTTCCGTCCCCCCTCCTTTCGGCCAGAATTACGGTTTTTACGGTGCTCCCGGGCAAAACCAGTCCCAGCAGCACAACCCGTCTTCCGGTTCTTCCCAGCCGGAAAACGGCGTGCCGCCGTTTGGAGGAATGCCGTTCGGTTTTGGCTTCGGATTCCCCGGTACAGGAACTTCCCCATTGGGCGGGGTTGCCCCCGACGAAGAGATCGACGGGATCCCAGCAAAGGACTATGCTGCTTTTATCGGACGGAACGCCCAGTACTTCCTGCCCCGCTTCAAGGAAATTTCCAAGAATAAAACACATATTTTGAACTGGTCCGGATTTTTCTTTCAGGGCGGTTATTTCCTGTACCGGAAAATGTACCTTCCGGCGGTGATTATCTTCTTGTTCGACCTGCTGCTGTCTGTACCGAACCTGCTGCTGACTTACTACAACCTGTCAGCGGGAGGAACACTGGCGGCATCCTCCAACCTGAGCACCCTCTCGGTGGTCAGTGTAGTTTGCAGCTTTCTGACGTTGGGAATCCGTTTCTTCTGCGGCTTCATGGCCAACCCGCTCTATAAAAAACACTGCGAGCGCAAAATTGTACAGGTAAAATCCCATACTTCCAGCGAAGAGGAGTATCAGGCGGCTCTTACGCGGAAAGGCTCGGTGGCTGTCCGGCTGATCACGGGGCTGCTGATTGCCTACGCCACCCTGAACCTGGTCGCGATGTATGTGTTGATCCTGACCGGCGGCTTTTAAACCGCCGGTTTTTCTTTTTATGAAACAGCCCTGAATTCCATTCACGCTTGTTTCATAAAAAGGCTCATACCATCCCGCGCCTTTGCGTTTGTTTTTTGGGGGAGATCGCGGCAGCCGGTGCGTAAGACGGTTGCTTGCCTTGTGTTAAACCGTAAGGAGCGATTCGCCTTCATCCGGTAGTTCATGTAAAACCGCCCAGAAAAAATTAGTTCAATACCAAACAGGCCTTCTGTGACGCCCTAGAAGCAGAGGCTTCTACGGTTTGCAACCCGGTCGCCTACGCTGTGCGGGGATCCAAGGGGACTCCCTTGGCGCATTTCTTTCCCCTATTTCTTTGGGCGTCCAAAGAAATAGGGCGGGGTGTGGGGTCTTGTCCCCGAAGGGGGCGCGAAGCCTCACAAATCGGCCGGACCGCCCCGGTCAAAGCCGGAGAACATCCCGGCCGCTCGGGAGTAGGGCACTGGAAAGCTCGATTTTTTATGAAACAGCCCTGAATTCCATTGGGAAATGCTTGACAAGCATTTCCCTTCCTGATATAATATTATCCGCATGCAGACAATCTGTTCTGCTGCAGCCGTTTACCGGCTCATCCTTGCTCTGCTTTGACAGAGCCAAATGTCCAAAAGGAGGTGCATCTAACGATGGCAAAACTGACTGAAAAATACGAGTCCCTCATCGTTCTCAACACCAAGAAAGGCGAAGATGAAATCAAAGCGCTGATCGAAAAAGTGAAGAAGCTGATTTCCGATAATGCTGCTCTTGATAATGTAGACGAATGGGGCAAGCGCAGACTGGCGTATGAAATCGAAGATGAAACAGAGGGTTACTACGTTCTGTTCCACTTTACTTCCAACCCGTCTTTCCCGGCTGAACTGGAACGTGTTCTGAACATTACCGACGGCGTCCTGCGTTCTTTGGTAACCCTGCAGCTGCCGGAAGCCGAAGCTCCCAAAGCCGCTGAAAAAGTTTCCGAATAAAAGCAGGAAGGGGGACGCGTTATGCTGAATAAAGTGATCCTGATGGGCCGCCTGACCGCGGACCCGGAGCATAAGCAAACACCCAACGGTATTTCTGTTACCAGCTTTTCGGTTGCTGTTGACCGCAACTATGCGGATAAAAGCGGCAGCCGTACAACGGACTTCATCAATATCGTCGCCTGGAGGCAAACGGCCGATTTCATCTGCCGGTATTTCACCAAAGGGCGCATGATTGCGATTGAAGGTTCCATTCAGACCAGAAAATATGAAGATAAAAGCGGCAATCCCCGTACAGCGTTTGAAGTAGTCGCCGACCAGGTCTACTTTGCAGACAGCAAGTCGGACAGCGGATCGCGTGCGGCGGCTTCTCAGAATTTCCCGACCCCGGAAACCTTCCAGGAGCCGGCTCGGAACACCAGCTTCTCGGTGGGTGATTTTGAGGAAATCGACACGGATGACAGCGACCTGCCGTTTTAACAGCCCAAGAAGGAGGGTAATTCAATGGAAAGAAATAATCGTCCTGAAAGACCGGAACGCCGTTCGGGCGCTCCGAGAAGACCCCGGAAAAAGGTCTGCGCTTTCTGCATGGATAAAGCCGAGCATATCGATTATAAAGATATTGCAAAACTGCGCCGTTATCTTTCTGAGCGTGCAAAAATTGTACCCAGACGGGTTACCGGTACCTGTGCGCGCCATCAGCGCGAGCTGACCGCGGCAATCAAACGTGCAAGACACGTTGCACTGCTGCCTTATATTAGCGACTGACTCTTGGAATCCAGCTTTGATTCTTGTAAAAAGAGCCGTCCCCAAGAGGGGGCGGCTCTTTTTCATGCGGATGAATGGGTTCAAAAAATCCATACGCACACTTCATTCGGTTTCCGTCTTAATCTTAGTCCAAATCAATCACACGGAGTTCCTTTTCCATTTTCAGTGCCAGATAAATGGCGTGTTTTGTCCCGCGGGAAGAATGATCCCAAAAGGCCAGCACAAGGTCGGCATTCTGTATAATCTGCTGGTTCCGGATCAGCGGCGCTGTACGCCCGTAGAGCTGATACTGCGGATAGATTTCCCAAATCGGCAGGCCCAGCAGCTTGGCGGCCTGCCTGGCCAGGGTATCGACCCCCCGCGCACCGCCGCTGATCAGCCCGTCACATTCCGGCGGGATTTCCTCTGCAATCCGTGCGGCTGTCAACCCCTTGCTGTTGCGGGAACCCACAATAGCCACTTTCATTTGGCGTATCCCCCTTTCAGATTATTTCAAAAATTTCCTGTTGTTTTTTCGGATTAAAATTCTCCGTCCCAGTCCAAACTAAAACGAACTACGGAAAAACGGAGGAATGTTTTTATGCTGCAAAATCCGCTTCGGCGCATCATCCGGGCCATCGCTGTTACCGCCGGCGTGGCGGCCTATTCCCTGCTGGGGCTTGCAGGCTATTTGGAACATACCATGGCGGAAACCTTCTATGTCAACCCCGGGGAAGAGCTGGTTTTCGCCAACCAGAAAATGGTGGTCAGCCAACCCCAGCAGGGCTATGAGCGGATCGCCGCAGCCAATGAGAGCCATGCCGCCGGATGGACGGTTGATCTCAAGCTCTTTGGGGTCATCCCGATTAAATCCGCGCATGTCAGCCGGGTGGAAACCCAGCTTGTCACCCCAGGTGGAACCCCGTTTGGAATCAAGCTGTTTACCAAAGGCGTGCTGGTCATCGATGTCAGCTCCATCGAAACCGCGTCTGGCAGCGTCTGCCCGGCAGAAGCCGCCAATATCAAAAAAGGGGATATTATTGAATCAGTCGCCGGAAAAGCGATTACTTCCAATGAGGAAATCGGTGAAATTATCGCCCAATCCGGAGGGAACCCGGTCAATATCCGGTATATCCGGGGAGGACAGACCCTGCAAACCAAGCTTACACCGGTAGCCTCCAAATCGGATGGAATTTACCGGGGAGGCATCTGGGTGCGGGATTCTTCGGCCGGGATCGGCACGATCACCTACTATGACCAGGCCAGCGGCAACTTTGCCGGACTAGGACACGGGATCTGCGATACCGACACCGGGGAAATCATGCCCCTTTCCAATGGGGACGTCTGCCCCGTCAAAATTAATAGCGTAAAGCGGGGCGAAATCGGCTCGCCCGGAGAGCTGCGCGGCTCTTTTACCTCCAATACGCCGATTGGAAGCCTGGCTCTCAACAATGAGGCCGGAATTTACGGCAGTCTGGAAGAAGCACCGAACCAATTGGATCCTGTCCCGATCAAGCTGAAACAGGAAGTTTGTACCGGGCCTGCCACAATTCTTTGCACCCTTTCTTCCGGAAAGCTGGAAGAATACGACATCCTGATTGAAAAAGTAGACCTCAACCCCCGCACGATGACAAAAAACATGATGATCCGTGTGACGGACGAGGAGCTGTTGGCTCAAACCGGCGGGATTGTGCAGGGGATGAGCGGCAGCCCGATCCTGCAGGACGGAAAGCTGGTCGGAGCAGTTACCCATGTCTTTGTAAACAGTCCGACAAAAGGTTACGGAATCTTTATCGAAAATATGTTAAACTATAGCAATAAATTGGGAAAAGCCAGCTAAAACCCGGATTATCCGTTTATTTTATCTTCATACCCCAAAAATAATCGGGTAAGACAAAAAAATGCTTGCGTTTTATGGAAATATATGGTAATATCAAAAAGAACTAACAACTTGGAGGGATTGACAATGCAAACGAAAACAAAAATACTCATTGGGGATCGTAGTGATAGCTTTGGACTTTTACTTCAGGATCAGATTTTGAAAATACCGAATATTGAAGTAGGGACAACGGAGAAAAACGGTCAAACGGTTCTAAAAGAAATTGAACGCCTTGTGCCGGATGTGGTAGTCATTGAAGCGTTTATGTCTGGGATGGACGCACCGAAAATGATTGCCGCTGCCAAACAGCTGGAAGTCCGTACGCCTAAGTTTGTTGTTGTCAGCGGCTATTCCGGGGAAATTGAAGAAATGTGCTCGCAAGCCGGCGCCGATTATTTTAAGCTCCGTCCTTTCAGCATGGACGAACTGGCAGAAATCACCGTGAACCTGGGACGGCGGAATGCGCTCCGCGCCACAACTCGCCAGCTGCGCCAAGCTAAAGAAGCTGACTTGGAATCCAGCGTTACCGATATCATCCTTCAGATCGGCGTCCCTGCCCATATCAAAGGGTATCACTATGTACGGGAAGCCATTATTCTCTGCGTCATGAATCCGGACATGATCAATTCCGTAACCAAACAGCTTTATCCGGAAATCGCGAAAAAATATTCCACCACTTCTTCACGTGTTGAGCGCGCCATCCGCCATGCCATCGAAATTGCGTGGGACCGCGGTGATATTGACGTTCTGAACTCTTATTTTGGCTTTACCATCAACAACAACCGCGGGAAG
>CANSRB010000097.1 GCA_947649285.1 uncultured Clostridia bacterium | reverse complement strand
CCCGTTAACGGAGGCCAATCCGTCGCCGCCTACTGGGGAACCGCAAGTCCCGGTTCAGCTGCGCCGCTCGTAAGGGAACTTCGGTCTCGGCCCGCAGCGGCTGCTTCCAGCCAGCCGGAAACTCCGGCGGCAGCCTTCTCTGGTTTGCGGGGGGATCGGGGCCTACTTTCCTTAGTCTGTGCGTTTTCTGGTGTCGAAATTCAATTTTTCAACGGGATATGGATTTACTATAGCAAATTTCAAAGGTTTTTTCAAGTACTCTTTGAAATTTTTATGGAGCGGTTCATATTTGTGGGGCTCCGCGCTCTCTTCTCTTTGACCGACGGCGACTCAATGGTCGTTCCCCTATAACTTCCTAAGCTGGCAGAAGAAGAACAATGATAACCCCAGACAATCGTCTGAAAACGCCTGGTTCTGGCTGTACCGAAGTGCTGCACTATGATTGCCTGAGGGCACTGAGCGCGTTTCTTTGAACCCTTTCTTTGATCGCTCAAAGAAAAGAGGGTGCCCGGCGCGGGGCGGCATGAGCCTCGCATTGGAATCGCGGCTCCGCCGCGAAGGAGCGCGGGGCGAAGCCTCGCAAACTCACCTTTCATGTGCAGCCGATTTGTGGGGCTCCGCGCCCCACACCCCGCCCCATTTCTTTGGACGCCCAAAGAAATGGGGGAAAGAAATGCGCCAAGGGAGCCCCCTTGGATCCCCGATCAGCGTAGGCAACCGGGTTGCAGACAGTAGGGGCCTCTGCTTCTAGGGAATTACAGAGGGGAAGCCGGCTTGGAAATCGTCACGCTCACAGGCCAGTCCAGCGGAGCACAAACTGTAAAATAGACAATGCTCCCCTCAGGATGGAACCATAGGAGATTTGCACGGGAACAATTCTGCATTCAGTCAGCCTGGGGGAAAAGTGTCCGGGGGGACTGGGGGTGGCCTCCCCCAGCGGTTTTCTTTTTCCCTCTTTTCTTTGATCGCTCAAAGAAAAGAGGGTGCCCGGCGCAGGGCGGCATGAGCCTCGCACTCGGATGCAGGGCGAAGCCCTGCCTACCCGTGTCTGTGCCCCTGCTGATTTGTGGGGCTCCACGCCCCACACCCCACAAAAACACCCTCGGCGATCCCCGCCGAGGGCATAACTACTCTCTGTATATTTCTTTGTTACTCTACCGATATCATATAATAATAGACCGGCTGGCCGCCGTTAATCAGGCTGATTTCATAATCATCGCCATACTTCTCCTTCAAAGCCTGAGAAGCCTTTTCCGCCTGCTCATCCGTAACATCGCTGCCGTAGATCACCGTGATAAAGCTGCCATCCGATTTTTTCACCAGCAGCTTGGTCAGCCGGGCAATAGCCTTGTTAAGATCCCGCTCGGTAAAGGCCAGCTTACCGTTATCCAGGCCCAGGATCTCGCCTTTTTTAATCGAATGCCCGTCAAATTCGCTGTCCCGCGCCGCAAAGGTAATCAAGCCGGTCTGCACCTGGTCGAACTGCCGGGTCATGGCAAGCCGGTTTTCCGAATAGGTTTTTTCCGGATCAAACGCCAGCATCGCGGAAATCCCCTGCGGGATCGTCCGGGTTTGAAGTACGCAAACCCGACGGTCTGCCAATTTGACCGCCTGTTCCGCCGCCATGATGATATTCTTATTATTCGGCAGGACAAAAACCGTTTCAGCCGGAGTCGCTTCAATAGCGCGCAGGATATCGTCGGTCGAAGGGTTCATGGTCTGGCCGCCGCTGACCATTTGGTCGACTCCCAGGTCGGCAAAGAGCTCCTGCAAGCCCGCTCCTGCCGCTACTGCTACAAAGCCAAACGCCTTTTCAGGGTCTACCGGGACATAGCCGCTGCTTTCCACCGCTTTTTCCGCTTCGACCACCTTGTTCTGATGCTGTACCCGCATATTATCGATCTTCATATTGATCAGCTGGCCGAACTTCAGCCCTTCCTGGATCGCATGGCCGGGATTATTGGTGTGTACATGGACCTTGATAATCTCATCGTCATCCACGCAGACTACACTGTCCCCAATACTCTCCAGATAGGCCCGCAGCTTCATCGCGTCCGGACAGTCTTTCTTTTTATCAACAATAAATTCCGTGCAGTAACCGAATTGGATCTCGGTATCCATATCCGCCACCACGTTTTGAATCGGGGTTGCTTTGGCCTTCGGCTTCTCCCCAGAAAGGGATTCCACCGGCCTTCCGGAACGGAAAACCGTCTGCATCCCCTCCAGGATCACGACCAGCCCCATCCCGCCCGCGTCGACTACGCCGGCCTTTTTGAGCACGGGCAACAGGTCCGGGGTACGCTGAAGGGATTCCTTCGCCTTCTCCACAATTTCATCAAAAATCAATTCTGCATCGTTGGTCTGGTTCGCCAGAATTGTCGCGGCTTCTGCCGCTTCCCGGGCCACTGTAAGGATGGTGCCCTCGGTCGGCTTCATCACTGCCTTATACGCCGCCTGGACGCCCAGACTCAACGCATTGGCCATGTCCGGGCCATTGACCTCCTCCTTGCCCTTAAGCCCCTTGGCAAACCCTCGGAACAGCAGGGAAAGGATAACGCCGGAGTTGCCCCTGGCACCCCGCAGCAATGCCGCGGCGGCAACCTCCGCCGCCTTTTCCGCAGAAGGGTCCTTGAGCATTTCCAGCTCCCGTTTCCCGGCGTTGATCGTCATGGACATATTGGTCCCCGTATCGCCGTCCGGAACCGGGAATACATTCAGTTCGTCAATCATCTGCTTTTTATTGCTGATATGATTGGCGCCGGAAATAATTGCCTGCGCCAGTGTCTTACCTTGAATCACTTGATACATCTCCTTCATTCTGGTGGAACAGCCCGGTCACAGGGTTTTCATCCCGTCAATAAATACGTTTACACGTGAAACGACAAAGCCGGTACAGTCTTCCACTGTAAAACGGACTTTGTGCATAATGCTTTTAACAATAGCGGAAATATTGGTGCCATAGGTAACAATAATGTGCAGGTCAATCACCAGCTTTTGATTTTTTACCCGGATACGGATTCCCTTATCCAGCGAATCACTGCCAAAAAGCCGCTCCATCAAGCTTTGCCTGGGGGTGGCGTTGGACATGGCCGCCACACCGAAGCAGCTGGCAGCGGTGTTCCCCACCAAATTGACCAGATAGTCGTGGGAAATATCAATAACGCCCAAATGGTTCTCAAATTTAATCATAATAAAAGCTCCTATCCCCGCGGCTTCGGCAAAAGGCTGCCGCGGACCTGCCTGCTAAGAACCTGTATGTATAGCCGGGGATGCCGGATGGCCGAGGGATTTTACCGGCAGACAAGGCGATTTTTTGCAGGCATACTGGCGTATGGCAAGAAAAATGAACGCAGTATGCCGGTAAAAGGCCCGGTCAGATGGCGTTTCCTGGCTGTACATACAGGTTCTTAGGAACGCGGGACTACTCCCCGCCGAGCAGCGCGGCCCGGCTTTTTTTCGTCAGCCCGGCCAGAACCAGCCGGTAAGACTCGTCGAGTGCCTGGCGCATTTCCTGCTCCGGCAGCTTGCCGCAGGCCCGTACCGAATTCCAATGAATCTTGTTCATATAATAGCCCGGGATTACATCGTCCGGATATTGCCGGCGCAGGAAATCCCCCGCAGCAGGCTCCAGCTTCAGTGTAATCAGGCTGGGTTTTCCGGCTTCGTCCAAACAAACCGCGGCAAACATTTTATCTCCCAGCAGATAGCGGAACCAGCCCCATTCCGTCTTGAAATCCTTGGAAACGCCAGGCTTCGCCAACAGGTAATCATCCACCCATGGATAGTTCATACCGCACGCTCCTTTTCTTTTTAGTATACACCAAACAGCCGGTAATTGCAAAGAAAATTCCGTTTTTTTCAGGCCAATTTTTGTGGAATCTGCAAAACCTAACGCACCTGAAACGCTTCAATCTCCAAACAGCGGCCGGTTTGATCGTCCAGCCGCAGAAATACCCCGTCCATCTGGCAGGACCCCTCCTCCGGGACCTCGAAGCGGGTCGGGAGGGCGGTTCGGTGGCGGCGGATCACGCAGTCCGGCCTCACCCCCAGCACCGAATGAATCGGGCCGGTCATTCCCAGGTCCGTAATATAGCCGGAACCGCCCGGCAGGATCTGAGCGTCAGCAGTTTGGACATGAGTATGCGTCCCAACAACTGCGCTGACGCGGCCGTCCAGATAATAGCCCAGCGCCTTTTTCTCCCCCGTGGCCTCGGCATGGAAATCTACCAGTATAAAGCGGGCCGGATGTTCCTTCAGCAGAATGTCCGCCACATCAAACGGGTTGGCCAGAGGCTCCAGATAACTCAGCCCCATCAGATTGATCAAAAGAAGCTGGTATTTTCCCAGATCGTAAACAATATACCCCTTTCCAGGGCAGGAATCCGGATAGTTCGCCGGCCGAAGGACAACCGGGTTTTCATCCAGATAGGAATAGATCTCCCGCCGACGGAACACATGGTTCCCCGTTGTAATCAGGTTTACCCCGCTGTCCAGCAGGAAAGTGGCAGAATGAGGAAGGATTCCGTTCCCTACCGCGGAATTCTCCCCATTGGCAATCACGACATCCGCCTGCCATTGCTTTTTCAGCGCATACAGCTTCTGCCGCAGAAAGCTGCATCCTATCTGCGCGACTACATCACCGATCATCAGTACATTCATTCTGTCTTTCCTGCCCGGGCTGGGCAGGATCTCCTTTCTTGGAACCCGTTCAGGATTCTTCCCCCACCGGCTCATCTGCCGGCAATGGGATTCGGCGAGCCTGAACCCGTATAATCCGACGGTCCTCTGCCAGTAATACGGTAAATTCCACCCCGGCAATCGTAACGGAGGGGTTCTCACCGTCGCCCGGGATCCTCCCCAGCGTGTTCGCAATCAGGCCGCCCAGGGTATCGGTATCCTCGTCCGTTTCCAGGTCGGTTTCCAGCAGACGTTCCACCAATTCTAACTGTACCCCTCCATCAAAGGAATAGCCGCCTTCTTCCAGTGGAAGGACTTCGTCCTCCTCCTGATCGTATTCGTCCTGGATATTCCCCATAACGGATTCGATCAGGTCCTCCATCGTGGCAATCCCCGCGGTGCCGCCGTATTCATCCACAATCACGGCCATATGCACCTTCTGCTCTTTAAACTGCCGGAACAGCATCCGGCAGCGGGTGGACTCCGGCGTATAAATGACCGTGCGGAGGTAATCCCCGGCTGTTTCTCCATCGGCTGGTTCCTTCCCAACCAGGGAAAGCAGATCTTTGGCATACACCAGCCCCACAATGTCGTCCATATCGCTGTCATAGACCGGGATCCGGGAAAACCCCTCCTCCAGAACCAGCGCCAGCACCTCTGAAAGCGGGGCGGAACGGCTGACCGCGCTGATATCCGTACGGTGAGTCATTACCTCGCCGACGGTACGGTCGTCAAATTCAAAGATATTATTGATCATTTCCCGTTCTGACAATTCGATGGCACCTTGTTCCTTGCCGGCGTCCACCATCATCCGGATTTCTTCTTCCGTAATCTCATCCGTTTCCTGATCCGGGTTTTTCCCGAGGAGCCGGAGCAGCAGCCGGGTGGTTTTGAGGATCAGCCAAGTCAGCGGGCAGAAAATCCGGCTGAGGATTTTCACGGCCCCCTGCATTCCAAACGCTGTTTTATCCGGTGCATAAAGGGACAGCTTTTTCGGAAGCGCCACCCCCAGCACCAGCAGCAGGAAGCTCAGCAGAAGGAAAACACCACCCCAGGAAACCCACTTGGCCCAAACCGGATTTGGGATCCAGCTTTCCAGCCAGGGAAGCAGCGCAGGAGCGAAAAAGACGGTGCCGAACACATCGGCTGACAGCAGGCAGACCGACGCGCTGACCTGGGCCCAAAGCGAAAAGGCAGCCTGCCGTTCCTTGGCTTCCAGCAGCAAGCCCGCACGGGAATCCCCCTCCTCGCTCTGCCGGCGAAGCCGGCTTTCGCTGCACGCAGCAATGGCGGCTTCGGCGGCGGAAAAGATCATTCCCAGAAAAGCCAGCGCCAAAACAGCAGCCGCCCCCCAGCAATATCGCCCCACATCGTCCATCATGATTGCAAACTCCTTTACTGTTAAAATCGAATTGTTCTGTTTGAAAAAAACGGCTCTTTTCCAAAAGAGCATAGAAAAATACAGAATATAGTATAGTATCCCCAGCCGGAGAAGTCAACCGGTTTTTCTCCAAAGGAAGCGCTTTTCTAAATTTCCCGAAGAAAATCGCTCAAACGAACTGAAAACCGAAGATTTCCCTTGCTATTCTTATTTTCCTAGTATAAGATTAAGGTAAATACAAACTGTCGATTGCAATCGATTCTCCGCACATCCTGCACTGTCCCGTTCCATTGGAAGCCGTCACGACCTGTTCACCGGTTCTTCGGAACCTACAAGGAGTCTTATCATGTTAAACAAACGAAAAAGGATCCCCGAAGCTGAACTCGATATTATGCTCATCATCTGGAGGGAAAACCGCCGGATGACCCGTGCGGAAATTGAAGCGCAGATCAACCAGCAGCGGCCCTTGGCAGCGACCACCGTTCTGACCTTTTTGGCCCGGCTGACTGAGCGCGGATTTCTCAGTGTTGAAAAAATCGGCAAAACCAACTACTACAGCGTTCAGATCTCGCAGGCGGAATATCTCCGTCAGGAAAGCCGGTATTTCCTTGAAAAGCTGTACGGCGGGTCGGCGATGCGTTTGATCACCAGCCTTTATGAGGATCACGCGCTGACAGGGAAAGAGCTGTCCGAACTCCAGGACTTCATAAACCGTACCGCTTCCGGGATGTAAGCCCTGCATTAAGGGAACCGCGTTTTTCCGTTTTGCACAAGGCGCGCCGGTACCGCTCATGAACCCTTAAACCCGGGCTGTTTACCGGGAAAACAAAAGGGCCGGGAAGGAAGGTTTTGCCTTTCTT
>CANSRB010000096.1 GCA_947649285.1 uncultured Clostridia bacterium | reverse complement strand
ATGAAGCTATTATAGTATGCTTATTCTGAACAGTCAATATAGATCATGGAAAAAGGCAGGGCTTTCCCCTATTCACGCCGCAAAACAGCCGCTTGTGATCTCAATGCGGGACTCCGCGTTCCGCACCCTGTCCCCTTTCCTTTGATTGCTCAAAGAAAAGGGGAGAAAAGAAAACCGCCCAAGGCGGGTCCCCACCCCCACATGGAGGGCAGCGGGGAAGCTTCCCTGCTGTCGATCCGCCCCGGTCTGCGCCGGAGGAACGCAGCTCGGAGCCTGCTCCTCTTGAAAGCTTGATCTTTTTATGAAACGGGCGTGCCCCAGGGCGGAATCCGGATTGACAAACCGAAGGAATGCTGATATGATAATAAGATGAATCCACGCCTATGAAGGCGGCGTGGGGGACAGGATAGCCCGACAGGATCGGCCTGCCGGGAATTCTGTCGGCCTTTCTCTGCCTGAATACAGGAAAAGGCAGCCGGAACTTCCAGAGGGGAAACCCCTTTCATTATAAAGGAGGACGAGAGCATGGAAAAAAGATGTTATGCCTGCATGAATGTGACGGACACCCCATTGTGTCGTCATTGCGGACACAACAATGCTGATCCTCATAACGTTCGCGACCCTTTTTTAACACCGGGCACCGTCGTAGGCGGACGCTATGAGGTAGGCCTGGGGGTGGAGCGAAACGGTGAAGGCATCACCTATATTGCATTTGACCGGGAAAACCGGGTCCGGGTCCGGGTTCGGGAATTTTTCCCGGATACGCTCTGCCATCGGGCAGGGGACCATCGTACAGTCCAGACGAACAATGGCTGCGATATTCAATATAAATCGCTGATGACCGATTATGTTGAGCTTTCCAAACAGCTGATTTCGATTACGGCGAATTCATGCTTGCTCAAGGCGCTGAATATCCTGGCTGATTACGGGACGATTTACACGGTTTATGAAGATGCAAGCGGGGTTACATTAAGCAAATACCTGATGAAGCATGGCGGTTCGCTGGATTGGGACGAAACGGAAAACCTGTTCCTCCCCTTGCTGTATACAGTGAAGCTGCTGAATTTCAACGGGGTGGTTCACCGGGGGATCAGCCCGGATACCATCCTTGTTACGGAGCATCATGAACTGAAGCTGAAAGGGGTTTGCACCTCCGCAGTACGGGCTATCAATTCGGAGATCAAGCCGGAACTGTTCGCCGGATATACCGCGCCAGAGCAGTATGAAAAATGCGCTTCCCATGGGGAATGGACGGATGTTTATTCCATTTGTGCGGTATTGTACAAGGTGCTGACCGGTTCGATGCCGCCCCGGGCAGATGCGCAGAGCGGGGGCAGCAGCCTGATTATGCCGATCCAGCTGAACCCTTCGATCCCGCGGTCTGTTTCAGATGCTGTGGCGCGGGGGCTGCATCGCAGGAAGGAACAGCGCACTAGGTCTGTTACCGATCTGATCAGCGAGCTTTATACAACGGCGCCGAGCTTTTCGGTAAGGCCTCAGCGCATTTTGGATGAGGAAGACGACGAGGTTAAACAGTACGAGGTGGAACGACGGATGACAAGACCACGAAAAAAATTCCGGATGCCGGTTTGGCTGGTAGTCCTGCTGATTACACTGCCGATTATGCTGATCGGGCTGTTTTTGATCTATCAGCTGGTTTTGAGCCCCATGGATGAACGGGCATCGAATACCAGCAGTATGGGTATCGCCAGTATACCGGATTCCTCTTTGGATACCCGGCCGGATTCCTCGGAGGCTGAGCCGCCGCCTTCTTCACAGGAGCCGGTCAAGAACACGGTATCCGTGGATAACTTCCAGGGGAAATATTTTGACGACCTGCTGAAAAGCTCGACGTATAAAGACATCCTGACCTTTGTGAAGAAGGAAGAGGTTTACAGCGAAGAATATGCGATTGGGCAGGTCGTTTCCCAAGCGATTGAAAAAAATACGGCGGTGGAAGAAGGAACGGAAATAGAACTGACTGTCAGCAAAGGCCCGCAGCTGGTGCAGCTTCCTCCGCTGACAGACGATAACGGATCGCCGATTATATTGGAAGTATATCAGGAATACCTGGAAAAGAATGGAGTAACGGTACAGGTCGAACGGGAGGACAACCCGGATTACAGAACGGGGGAGATCATCCGCCTGAGCCATGAGCCGATGACACTGTTTGACCGGGAGAAGGAATCGACGGTTACGATTTATGTGGCCCTGTAATCGGGAAAAATCAGAAAAAACAGTAAGGGATGCCTCTGGGGAATTTTCAGAGGCATCCCTTGTTGCGGGGAAGTCAATCCGGATGAAGGGAAGGCCGAAAATGAAAGAAGAATGTATCATCTGCGGGGCGCCGCTTCAATATCTGGGGGCAGATGAAGCGATGGAATGTGTCTTGTGCCATAAAAAGGAACTGAGCAAGACTCAGTGTATCCAAGGGCATTATGTTTGCGGCGAGTGCCATATGCAGGGGATGGATATCCTGATCGGGCTGTGCTTAAAGGAAAGGTCGAAGGACCCGGTTGAGATTCTGGAGCATCTGATGGATCAGCCGTTTTGCCATATGCACGGCCCCGAGCATCATGTGATGGTCGGATCTGCGCTGCTGACGGCGTATAGGAACGCCGGTGGTGAGATCCATTTGGAGCAGGCCCTTTTGGAAATGATGAGCCGGGGGAAAAGCGTCCCGGGTGGAGCCTGTGGTTTTTGGGGTGCGTGTGGGGCTGGGATCAGCACGGGGATGTTTGTATCAATCCTGTCCAAGTCTACACCATTAGCAACAGAGCCTTTTGGGCTTTCTCATTTGATGACATCCAGGGCATTGGAGCAGATCGGGAAGGTTGGCGGGCCTCGCTGCTGTAAGCGGGATTCTTTTTTATCCATTCTCGCGGCGGTCGATTTTGTCTGGCAGCATTTTCAGATCGAAATGGAAAAGCCGGAGGTTATTTGTAAGTATTCTTCCAAGAACAACCAATGTATTGGTAAGCGCTGCCCCTTTGCAAGATCTCTGCACCCATAAAATTCCATCGGCAGGCTGTACAAAAAAATCCCGTGTGAGGAGGCCATTTTCCGCTTGCTTTTTCCGAAATTTTATTGTATACTTAAAAAGTAGAGTTAAGCGGAGATTTTGTCGAAAAAGGTCAAACAGAAGTTCCGAAGAAATCTTTAAAACCTCTTGACAAAACAGGCGGATCACTATATAATGATAAACATTGACGGCACAAACCACAATATATTGTGGTGAGCCGTAATCTTACTCCGGATACTCAGCTGGAGATAACAGGCGCGAAGGGGAACAGGACATGATTACAACCATTACCAAACGCGACGGGCGCTCCGTTCCGTTTAACCCGGAAAAGATTGCGAACGCGATCTTTCGGGCGGCTCAGGCGGCAGGCGGCAGCGATTATAACGAATCTTTGCAGCTGGCCGGGGAAGTTTGCGATTATGTGGAAAATGTATTGAAGCTGGCAGAACCTACGGTGGAGCAGGTACAGGATGCCGTGGAAAAGATATTGATCGAAAACGGGCACTCCAAAACCTCCAAGCAGTATATTCTCCACCGCGCGGAACGTACCCGTGTGCGTGAGATGAATACCCGGCTGATGAAAATTTATGAGGATCTGACCTTCAAATCAGCCGCAGAAGTGGACATCAAGCGGGAAAACGCCAATATTGACGGGGATACAGCCATGGGGACCATGCTGCGCTACGGCTCGGAGGGCTCCAAGCAGTTTTACGAGCTTTATGTGCTGGATCCCAAGCACGCGCAGGCGCACCAGGGCGGTGATATCCATATCCATGACCTGGACTTTTACACCCTGACCACCACCTGCTGCCAGATTGATATTGTCAAGCTGTTTCAGGACGGCTTCTGTACGGGCCACGGCTTTTTGCGGGAGCCGCAGGACATCCGCTCCTATGCCGCGCTGGCCTGCATTGCGGTGCAGTCCAACCAGAACGACCAGCACGGCGGGCAGAGCATCCCGAATTTTGACTATGGCATGGCGCCTGGTGTCGCAAAAACCTATATCAAAATGTACCGTGCGAATTTGGCTAAAGGGCTGGAGCTGCTGATGGGCCGGGAAAATGCCGGCGAATATGCGGAAGCGTTGATTGAGCAGATCCGGCAGGAAAAAGGAGAGGCCCCGCTGGTTGGCCGGAGCAATCGTTACCGCGAGCTGGAAGCGGCTGTTTTGGAACGGGAATATCCAGCGGAGCTGGTTCAGCGGCTCCAGGATTTTGCAGAACGTGAAGCTTATAAGGAAACGGATAAGGCTTGCTTCCAGGCGATGGAGGCGCTGATCCACAACCTGAACACCATGCACTCCAGAGCCGGCGCACAGATTCCGTTCAGTTCGCTGAACTACGGCACCGACACTTCGCCCGAGGCACGGATGGTGATCCGGAACCTTTTGCTGGCTACCGAAAGCGGCTTGGGGAATGGGGAAACCCCGATCTTCCCCATCCAGATTTTCAAGGTCAAAGAAGGGCTGAATTATAATCCGGGTGACCCGAATTATGATCTGTTCAAGCTGTCGCTGCGGGTTTCCGCTAAACGGCTGTTCCCGAATTTCTCCTTCCTGGACGCCCCGTTTAACGCGCAGTATTACAAGCCCGGCCAGTATAATTCCGAAGTGGCGTATATGGGCTGCCGGACCCGGGTTGTGGCTAACCATTACGATCCAAGCCGCGAGGTGACCTGCGGGCGGGGGAACCTGAGCTTTACATCCATCAACCTGCCCCGGCTGGGTATTCTGGCAAAAGGCGATCCGGACCGGTTTTTCTCTATGCTGGACGAAAAGCTGGAGCTGGTTTTTGACCAGCTGAACCACCGCCTGCGGATCCAAAGCCAGAAGAAGGTCAAAAATTATCCCTTCCTGATGGGACAGAACGTCTGGCTGGATGCGGATAAGCTGGGCCCGGATGATCTGGTGGGCGAGGTGCTGAAGCATGGAACCTTGACGTTTGGGTTTATCGGGCTGGCAGAAACGCTGGTGGCGCTGATCGGCGAGCATCATGGCCAGAGTGAACGCGCACAGAAGCTGGGCTTGGAAATTGTTCGGCGGATGCGGGAATTTGCAGACCGCAAAAGTGCGGAAACCGGGTTGAATTATTCCCTGATCGCCACACCGGCGGAGGGGCTTTCCGGCCGGTTTGTCCGGATTGATGCCGGACGCTTCGGCAAGCTGCCGGGGATTACGGACCGGGATTACTACACCAATTCGTTCCATATACCGGTTTATTATCCGATCAGTGCCTTCGATAAAATCCGCCGGGAAGCGCCCTACCATGAGATGACCAACGGCGGCCACATCAGCTATGTGGAGCTGGACGGCGACCCCATGAAAAACCTGGATGCCTTTGAGCAGGTGGTGCGCTGTATGAAGGAAGCAGGGATCGGCTATGGTTCGATCAATCATCCGGTCGACCGGGATCCGGTCTGCGGCTATACTGGTGTAATCGACGACATTTGCCCTCGCTGCGGACGCCGGGAAGGCGAGCCGGTCAGTGTGGAAAAGCTGAAAGAGCTGCGTAAAAAATATCCAACAATGCCGCATTTTTGCGGATGTGAATAAATCAAATTCAATAGAGGATCAGGAGGAAAGAAAGATGACCTGTAAGACACCAGAAAACAGACCCGCAAAAATAGGAGAAGGCGTTTCGTTTGAGCGTATCCGCAGAATCACCGGCTATCTGGTTGGAACCATGGATAAATGGAATAACGGGAAGCGCAATGAAGAACGTGACCGCGTAAAGCATGGGGTATAATTCCCTTTGTCGTAATTTGATGGAAATCCCCCTCCGGATGAGGGGGATTTTTTCGGGAATCAGAAAAGGAGTGGAATCAGAATGAAGAATGAAGGGATGCTCCGGATTTCCGGGATCGTGAGCGATTCCATCGTAGACGGGCCGGGCCTGCGGATGAGCATTTTTACGCAGGGGTGCCCGCATCATTGCCCGGGCTGCCATAACCCAGGCACGCATGATCCGGCGGGCGGACGCTGGATCAGCCGGGAGGAAATCTTGGATCAGCTTCGGGGAAATCCGTTGCAATCCGGGGTCACGCTTTCAGGCGGGGAGCCGTTTGAACAGGCGGAGGGACTGATCCCTCTTTGCCGGGAAATCCGCCGGATGGGGAAAAATATCTGGATTTATTCCGGATATACCTTTGAGCAGCTTTGGGAAGGCGCTGTCCCCTTTGGGCAGGAGTTGATGGGGCTTTGTGATGTTTTGGTAGACGGGCGGTTTATTTTGGCAGAACGGGATCTGACCTTGCTGTTCCGGGGGAGCCGGAATCAGCGGGTAGTTGACCTTCCGGCCAGTTTGTCGGAAGGGAAAGCAGTTTTGCTTCCTCTGGAGGATTAGGGGGCTGTTTTGTAAAAAGGCCGTGAACTTTTACTCCATGCGTTGCATGGAGTATTTTTGCTGTGCTATAATAAGTACAAGTGCTTATATATGGATGGCCGGGGCGATCCGTTCGCGCAGGTTCATTGCTGCCCGAATGGCCGATTATACCATTTCGCGTGGGAAACGTTCGCCTAAACGGCCGGTTTTGACAAACTATTCGTATAAATCGATATTAAAAATACCAGTTGAATAAGAAGGGAGGCGTTTATGAAGCGCTTAGCAGCAGTTTTTCTGCTGATTGCAGTTTTGCTGGGCAGCAGTGGCTGCGGGAAAAAGGATCCGGTTCAAATTGCCTATGATTTAAGCGGGCAGGTGCTCTGCCTGGATCCTCAGATTGCTTCCTCTTCCGCCGAAATGATCATCCTAAGCAATATTGGCGAGGGGCTTTTCCGTTTGAATGAACAGGGGGAGCCCGAACCGGCACTGGCGGAGAAAACCGATGTGAGCGCGGATGGAAAGACATATCGCTTTTCCCTGCGGAAGGACGCTTTTTGGGAAACCTCCAAACAGGAACCTTCGATCCCAATCCAGGCTAAGGACTTTGTTTTTGCATTCCAGCGTCTGCTCCTGCCGAAAACGCAATCCCCGGCTGCGGAACAGTTCTTTTCCATTAAAAATGCCAAAGAGGTTTATTCCGGGCAGTTGGAGGCAAGTTCCCTTGGGGTTTATGCAGAAGGGGATTATACGTTGGTGATTGAGCCGGAAGA
>CANSRB010000095.1 GCA_947649285.1 uncultured Clostridia bacterium | reverse complement strand
ATTCCGGGTGGATTCATATCAGACAAACATGGCAATTTCAGAAATCAGCTCGCGGAATTCCTTAGAGCCGGTATGCTTGTCACGAAGCAGGGAGATTTTGTGCTGAATCAGGGGATGATCCATGATGAAGGGTGTACTCATAATAAAACCGCCTTTTCTCCGCGCGGGTAGAATTATCATCCATCTCAAATTGGACGAGCCGCCTCACGCGCGGGATTTGGCGGCATAGGCGGCAGATGCCGCTTTTATTATGAAGAAAGGGGAGGTCAGTTCGAATCGCAAAGCTGGTCCAGTTTTTCAATCCGTGTGATATGGCGTCCGCCCTCGAACTCGGTAGTTAAGAAGACCTCCAGCAGTTCCTCAACGACACCGACACCAAGCACCCGGGCGCCGAAACAGATGACATTGGCGTCGTTATGCAGCCGGGTAAATTTAGCCGAATAGCAGTCTGTACAGTGGGCCGCGCGGATCCCGCGAATCTTATTGGCTGCCATGGAGATTCCAATGCCTGTCCCGCAGATCAAAATCCCACGGGAAGCCTGCCCGCCGTTGATTTGCTGGCAAACTTTTTTTGCAATATCCGGGTAATCAACACTGTTGCTGCTGTAGCATCCGCAGTCCAGCACCTCATATCCCCGATCCTGAAGCCATTCAATCAGGATGTTTTTATATTCGTAGCCGGCATGGTCACTGCCAATCGCAATAGGGCTTTGCTTCAGTTCTGCCATTTCATGGATCAATCCTTTCCAGCCGGTTTGTATCCGGCCTTTGCAATTCACTTTATAGGGTTTTTGTATCCGCCAGTTTCTTTTTCAGTTCCCGTTCTGCCTGGGGCAGGCGCAGATAAGCTGGGGACAGCTCTGCCGCCGAAACAGCCTGCCCGCTTTCAAATACGGACCGTGCGGCAAGAGCAACACTTCCGGCCCGTTGGAAACGGTTGTTTTCAGCCGCTAAAAAGCAATTCGGCAGCTGTTTGCTGAGCTTATTATAACATAGGTTTGCACCGTCTCCAACAAAAAAGATGTTTTTTTGATATTTTAACAAATTTTCTGCTAATTCATCTATAGAAATTGCCATATCGTCGGTTAATCGTTGGATATGGCCCGGGAAGCCTTCAAACAAAGCGGTATAGACCTGTCCGCATCGAGCGTCCATCGCGGTGCAGAGAATCCCCTCCATCCCCAAGAGGTTAAACGCCAGCCCTTCCAAGGTGGAGATGCCTGCACAGGGCTTTTGGGTACCGAAGGCCATTCCTTTTATCGCGCTGATCCCGATCCGTAGCCCGGTAAAGGACCCAGGGCCGCAGGCGGCTGCAAACCCATCGATGTCCGAAATGGACAACGAGGCGGTATGCAGCAGGTGATCGATCATAGGCATCAGCGTCTGGGAATGGGTCAGAGCGGTATGGATCGAAAATTCGGCCAGGATATGGGTATCATCTGCGACGGCTGCGCTGGATACCTTGGCTGAGGTATCGACTGCCAAAATCATCAAAAGCGTTCATCTCCTTCAACCGTAATCTTTCGGCTGGTTTCGCCGAGGGTTTCCAATGTGATCAGGATTGTATTTTCATCCAGGATCCCTTCGATTTGCTCGCTCCATTCCACGGCCAGGATGCCGGAACGGTCTAAATAATCGAAATATCCGGTGGAATATAAGTCCTCCAGAGAGGTAATCCGGTAAAGGTCAAAGTGGAACAATGGGATTTTCCCATTGTGCTCATGCACCAAGGCAAAGGTAGGGCTGGAAACTTCCCCAGTCACTCCCAGTCCCTGGGCAAGCCCGCGGGTAAAAGCCGTCTTGCCGGCGCCCATCCCGCCGCGGAAGGCAAGGACATCCCCGGGACGGAGCTCTTGTGCAAGCTGTGCGGCAAATTCCTCGGTTTCATTGACCGAATGGGAAATAAATGTTTTCATTAAAAATGTTCCTTCCGCAGGTTAAAAATACTTGGAAAAGGCCCTGCATTCCAGATCCGTATCCATGATAAAGCCAAGCGACTGATAAAAACGAATCGTTTTTTCTGTATTTTCCGTCAGCAAATGTTTTTGGTATACATGCTTATATTCTTCCAGAACCCTTTGCAGCAGGGCGCTTCCGATCCCTTGCCGGTGGTACTCCGGATAAACCAGCAGATCCTGGATCAAGATGACGGAGAACCCATCGCCCACCACCCGGATGATCCCGAGCAATTGGCCGCCGGCATAGGCCCCATAGATTTTCAGGGAGTGTCCGTAGGCGCTTTTCAGCATTTCAGGGCGGTCCGTATAGTTGGTCCATCCCACACTCCGGTACAGGGGGAGTATTTCCTGCTCATTATAGCAGGTATATTCCTGAATTTTGTATTCCATCAGCAGAATCCTCCTTGGTTTCAAATCTGCCCGGATTCGGACGGATATCTGCGGTTTTTTCCAATGCGCTGAATCTATTATAGGGGGAAGCCGAAATAAATTCAAGATATATTGTGGAAAAAAACATTTTTCTGTGTTATACTAATTTCAATTGTAAAAATAAAACCGGCCGATTTCGCCGTTTTTCAGCATGGATCGATCGGAGGATCCAGGTGTTTTACAAAATCAGGCTGGGAATGCTGTGGAGTTCCTGCAATACTCAAGCCGCATATCGGCAGAATGGAGAAACAGATTATGTTATCAGACATTAAAATCGCCCAGGGAACAAAAATGACGCCTATTACAGATCTGGCCTCTGCTTTGGGGATCCCGTTGGATTATGTGGAGCCTTATGGGAAATATAAATGCAAGCTGGATTATCCTCTTGCGGCTTCCCTGAAGGATCAGCCGGACGGGAGGCTGATCCTCGTGACAGCGATCAACCCGACTCCTGCTGGGGAGGGGAAAACAACCACCTCGGTTGGATTAGGCGACGCCCTGCATAAAATTGGGAAAAAGGTCGTGATCGCGCTACGTGAACCTTCTTTAGGGCCTGTTTTTGGGATTAAAGGCGGGGCGGCAGGCGGAGGCTATGCGCAGGTTGTCCCGATGGAGGATATTAACCTGCACTTTACAGGGGATATGCACGCGATTACCGCAGCTAATAACCTGCTTTGCGCGATCATTGACAATCATTTGCAGCAGGGTAATATGCTGGGGATCGACCCACGGCGGATCCTGTTCAAGCGCTGCATGGATATGAACGACCGGGCACTGCGCTTCGTCAATGTGGGCTTGGGCGGAAAAATCAACGGCGTCCCGCGGGAAGACGGGTTCCAGATCACGGTGGCTTCGGAGGTCATGGCGATTCTTTGTCTGGCTTCGGACTTGAAAGATCTGAAGGAACGTTTGGCTCGGATCTTGGTGGCTTATACCTATGACAACCGCCCGGTTTATACAAGGGATCTCCAGGCGGAAGGGGCGATGACAGCGCTGCTGAAGGACGCGCTCAAGCCGAACCTGGTGCAGACGCTGGAGCATACGCCGGCGATTATGCACGGCGGGCCTTTTGCGAATATTGCCCATGGCTGCAATTCGATTATCGCAACCCGGCTGGCGCTGAAGTTAGGGGATTATACCGTAACAGAGGCCGGCTTTGGCTCTGACTTGGGCGCGGAAAAATTTATGGATATCAAATGCCGCTGCGCCGGATTAGCTCCGGACTGCATCGTATTGGTCGCGACAATCCGGGCGCTGAAATACAACGGCGGTGTTAAGAAGCCGGACTTAGGCCAGGAAAATTTGGACGCGTTAAAGCGGGGGATTGTCAATCTGGGCGCGCATATTGACAATATGAAACAATTCGGTGTCCCGGTGGTGGTCGCTATCAACCGTTTTGGGACGGATACGGATGCAGAAGTGGAATTTGTTTCCGCTTACTGCACGGAAAAAGGCGTGCCTCATGCTTACTCGGAGGTCTTCGCGAAAGGCGGGGAAGGCGGCTTGGAACTGGCTCAGGCGGTTTGTGCCGCAATCGAGGAAAACGAGGGGCTCTCACACTTCGCACCGATCTATGAGCTGGAAGACAGCATTGAAAACAAGATCACAGCCATCGCGCAGAAGATTTACCATGCAGCTGATGTTTCGTTTGCGGCTCCGGCGAAAAAAGCGATCCAGGAGATTGAGGCGCTGGGATTAGCCGGCTTGCCGATCTGCGTGGCGAAAACCCAGTATTCCCTCTCCGATGACCAGAACCTGCTGGGCGCTCCGGAAGGCTTTACCATTACCGTACGGGATGTCAAGGTGAGCGCGGGCGCCGGCTTTATCGTGGTTTATACCGGGAATATTATGACGATGCCCGGCCTGCCGAAAGAGCCTGCCGCGCTTCGGATTGATGTGGATGAAACCGGCCGGATCGACGGCTTATTCTAATTCCCAATAAAACGATGCAGTCGTTTTATTGGGCCGCAGAATGCGGTTCGGCGGCGTATCACGCTGCGATAAAAAGACTTTAATCTTTTTATCAAGAAATAGTATTATTCTGATAAAGATTGAAAGGAAGCGTTATGACGAAAGCATTTCAGGCTGTAAAAAATTTTTTACAGTCATTGGATATCGCTTTGGTATTGATCTGCCTTTGCTGTTCGGGGATCAGCATCATCTGTATGTACTCCTTTTACGTAACGGGTGCGCGGGATAACCGCGCGCTGATTGTGCAGGTAGTGGCGTTGGGATTGGGCCTGATTGCGGCATTCGTCCTTTCCGCTATGGATTATGAGGTGATGGCTAAGCTATGGAAGCTTCATGCCCCGATTGCGTTGTTTTTGGTTTTGCTGACTTTTTTCATTGGGGAAGAAGTGGCGGGGGCGGATGACAAAGCCTGGCTGAATCTGTTCGGGATCACCACGATCCAGCCGTCTGAGTTGCTGAAGCTTTCGTTTATTTTAACTTTTTCCCTGCATCTTTCCAAAACGGGGGAAAATATTAACCGGCTTCGCCCTTTCCTGCTGCTTTGCCTGCATGGGGCGGTTCCAATCCTGCTGATTATGCTTCAGGGGGACTTCGGGAGCGCGTTGGTGTTTGGTGTTATTTTTATCGGCATGATGTTTGTTGCCGGGCTTTCCCTGCGCTGGATTTTGGCCGGGATAACCGCCTGTGCGATGATGGCTCCTCTCATTTGGTTTTTCATCCTGCCGTCCTATTTGAAGCAGCGGTTTTTCGTGGCGCTGCATCCTGAGATTGACCCGCTGGATAAAGGGCTTCAGCAATATAACGGCCGGCTTTCGCTGGGCTCGGGCCAGCTCTTCGGGCGCGGGATTGGGAGCGAGGATTTGTATAACGGCGTTCCCGAGGCGCGGAACGATTTTATCTATTCTTACATTGGGCAAACCATGGGCTTTGTGGGCTGCATGATTACTTTATTGCTAATCACCCTGTTATGTGTTAAAATATTGATGACTGCCCGGATGTCTTATGATTCCATGGGCTCTTATATTTGCACAGGGGTGTTTGCCATGCTGCTTTTTCAAAGCACGGTGAATATCGGCATGGTGCTTTGCGTCGTTCCGGTCATTGGCATCACGCTGCCCCTTTTCAGTGCTGGGGGGACTTCGGTCACTGTCACCTATATGGCCATTGGGCTGGTGCTGAGCGTGTATCGTAAAAATAAAAAGGACTTAATGTTTAATTAAGGCTTGTTTGAAAATTGGAAAAACCCTGTTTTTCATTTGTCAAACGGGCTTAGGGATAAACCAGATAAAAGGAGCAAGCTATGCGGGTAATTACGGGAAAAGCACGGGGCCGGAAACTGTCGGCAGTGGAAGGGCTGGATGTGCGTCCTACAACGCAAAAGGTAAAAGAGGCGGTTTTCAGTGCGATCCAGTTTGAGGTAGAAGGTGCCCGGGTGCTGGACTTATTTTGCGGTTCCGGGCAGATGGGAATTGAAGCGCTGAGCCGCGGAGCGTCTTTCTGTGTTTTCGTGGATGAGGACCGGCGCTCCAACGAGGTTACCAAACAGAACCTGGCCGCGGCGGGGCTGTTTAAGGAGGCGCGGGTGGTACGGATGGATTACCTGTCCTTTTTAACCGGGAGCAAGGATACGTTCGATATCGCTTTCCTGGATCCGCCCTATTCCAAGGGGATGGCGCAGCAGGCGCTTCCTTTGCTGGCGGAAAAAATGAGCGATGGCGGCGTGATCCTTTGCGAGCATGAGGAGCAGGATCTTCTGCCGGAAGAAGCGGGCGGTTTTATCCGGGTGAAAAAGTATCGCTATGCCCGGATTTCCGTTTCGGCATACCGGCGGAAACAAGGATAAATCAAGTGTGGGAGGCGGAATCAATGAGGATCGCAGTTTGTCCGGGCAGCTTTGACCCGGTGACCAAAGGGCATTTGGATATTATCACACGGGCGTCCAAGCTGTTTGACAAGGTCATTGTGGCGGTGTCGGTAAACGCGGATAAGCACGCCAGCTTCACGCTGGAAGAGCGTGTGAATCTCATCCGGCTTTGCACGGAAGATATCCCGAATCTGGAATTCGATGTGGTGGATGAATTGCTGGCGAATTATGTCAAGCGGGTAGGCGCCTGCGCGATTGTAAAAGGCCTGCGCGCAGTATCCGACTTTGAGTATGAGTTTCAGATGGCGCTGGCGAATAAAAAGCTTTACCCTGACGCAGAAACGGTCTTTCTGACAACGCGGCATCAGAATATGTACCTGAGTTCCAGCCTGGTAAAGCAGATTGCCGGGTTCGGAGGGGACGTTTCGGATTTTGTGCCGCACCAAATCCACGAAATTGTGGCGAAACGCCTTTTGATTTCCAGGGAAACAAAAGCAGAAAAAACAGGAGGAATCAACGATGAACATTAACGAAAACCTGGACCTGATTGACGATATTCTGGACAGTGCATGGACGGTTCCTCTTTCCGGAGGCCGCTGTGTGGTGGATATTGATAAGATCCGCGAAGCGTTGGATGATATCCGGCTGAATATGCCGACCGAGATCAAACAGGCCAAGCTGATTGTATCGGATCGGAAAACGATTCTGGAGGACGCGCGCAAGGAAGCGGATTCCATGATTAAGCTGGCGGAAGAGCGGGTGCGGAAAATGGTGGATAATAATGAAGTCGTCCGCCAGAGCCAGGAACGCGCCAAGGAAATTATTATGCAGACCAACTCGCAGAATCGCGAATTAAAACGCGCAACGAATGAGTTTATTGAAAATGCGCTGAAAAATTCGGAAGAGGTATTGGCCAGTGCGCTCCAGGAAATCAAGAGTACCCGGCAGGCGCTGCGCGCACCGCATAAAGCGCAGTCCA
>CANSRB010000094.1 GCA_947649285.1 uncultured Clostridia bacterium | reverse complement strand
TCTGGACTTTATCCGCCCCGGCCGCACCGAGCGGGAGATCGCGCTGGAGCTGGAATATACCATGCGGAAGCTGGGAGCAACCGGGATTGCGTTCGATACGATTGCGGTTTCGGGGGTCAACAGCTCACTGCCGCACGGGGTCCCGTCGGATAAGAAGGTAGAAATTGGGGACTTTGTGACCATGGACTTTGGGGCGTCTTATAATGGTTATTGCAGCGATATGACCCGAACCGTCGCTGTGGGAGCCGTTTCGGATGAACAGAAAAAGGTCTATGACACCGTGCTGGAGGCCCATCTGATGGCGAAAGAAGCCATCGAGGTCGGCAAGCTCTACTGTGAAATTGACCAGGTTGCACGGGATCACATCTACAAAAATGGTTATGAGGGCTGCTTCGGGCATTCGCTGGGGCATTCGCTGGGCCTGTTGATCCATGAAATGCCGGGCTTTTCACAGATCTGCAAAGAAGTGATTACCCCAAATGTGATCGTCACGGTAGAGCCGGGGATTTATCTCAACGGGAAATTCGGCGTCCGGATTGAAGATATGGTGCTGATTGGAGAGAAAACCGCGGAAAGCCTGACCAAAAGCGAAAAGAAATTGATAACTTTATAAATTGGGCTTGAAATTAACGCCGGTTTACGGTAGAATAAAAACAGAAAAGACGTTTATATTTACAATGGAGGTAATTTATGATTTCAGCAGGCGATTTTAGAAATGGCGTGACTTTCGATATGGACGGCGATGTATACCAGATTATCGAGTTCCAGCACGTAAAGCCGGGCAAGGGTGCTGCGTTTGTACGTACCAAGCTCCGCAATGTAATTTCGGGCGCTGTAACCGATAAAACATTCAACCCTTCGGATAAGTATCCGACTGCATTTATTGAGCGCCGCGAAATGGAGTACCTGTATCAGGATGGCGACCTGCATTATTTTATGGACAACGAAACCTATGAGCAGGAACCGATTGATTCCCACAAGATGGATGACAACTTTAAGTTTGTGAAGGAAAACATGATCTGTAAGGTGCTTTCTTACAAGGGCGTTGTATTTGGTGTTGAGCCGCCTACCTTTGTGGAACTCAAGATTACGGAAACCGAACCAGGCTTCAAAGGGGATACGGCGACAAATGCGACCAAACCAGCTACCCTGGAAACCGGTGCCCAAATTCGGGTTCCGCTGTTTATCGACGAAGGTACGGTGATCCGGATCGATACCCGGACCGGCGAGTATATGGAACGCGCATAACGAAAAAAGGCATTCTGCCATCGCATTGGTTCCCGCTTTTTTCTGCGGGTTTGAAAAAATTGAGGCCGCTCTGGCAGCGGCAGATAGGACGGGAATTATGAGTATGAATGAAAGTGTCGCATACTTGAAAGGGCTTGCAGAAGGCTTGGATGTCAACGCCGAAACGAAAGAAGGCAAGCTCCTGCTGGCGATTTTGGATGTTTTGGAGGAAATGTCGGAAGCGATTCATGATGTGGAAGAGGTTTGCGATGAATATGGCGAACTTCTGGATACGATTGATGAAGATCTGGGCAGCTTGGAAGAAGATTTTTACGGGGACGAGGATTGTGACTGCGAAGACTGCGGCGTAGACGGCGACCTGTACGAGGTGACCTGCCCGAACTGCGGCGATCAGGTATATTTGGATGAGGATACGCTGCTGGAAGGCGATATGGACTGTCCAAATTGCGGGCAGAAGCTGGAGTTCGAGTACAATGAAGAGGACTGCTGCTGCGGCGAAAATTGTAACTGCGACCAGGAGTAAACAAATCAACAAAACAAAATAAAATCGAAATCTGTTTCAGGGCGGAGTGAAATTCTCCACCGGTGGTGATCGGGATTTTCCCGTAAGTCCATGCGCGCGCAAGCGCTGATTTGGTGTGATTCCAAAACCGACGGTTAAAGTCCGGATGAAAGAAACAATTGCGTTGGATTGAATGCAAAAGCGCCCATGGGATTCCGTTATCCTATGGGCGCTTTTATTTCTCGGACGGGGAAACAGATTTTGGATTTGTCGGGAGGTATTTTTATGACAAAACCATCAAACGCTTTTCTTTCTCATGGAAAATCCAATCGTTTTTCTATAGGCTATATGGCCAAAATTTCAATTTTGAGTGCAGTATCTGTCATCTTGATGTTTTTTGACATTCCATTATGGTTTGCCCCGTCATTTTATAAAATTGATCTTAGCGAGGTATCTGTTTTGATTGGGGCATTTGCCCTCGGCCCGTTGGCAGGAGTTTGGATTGAATTGATTAAGGTCCTGCTGGAGCTGCTGCTGAAAGGTACTACTACAGCGGGGGTAGGGGAGTTTGCCAACTGTGTTATTGGCTGTTCGTTTGTACTCCCAGCTGCTTGGATCTATCGGCAGAAAAAATCCGTTCAGAGGGCGATCTTGGGTATGGGCATTGGCATTCTGGTTATGACGGTAATTGGCAGCCTGCTGAATCTATATCTGCTTCTTCCGATCTATTCGGTAGCCTATGGAATGCCGATTGATGCGCTGGTTGCAGCGGGAACAGCTGTAAACCCCGCGATTACAAGCATGGAAACCCTTGTCCTTTTTGCGACTGCTCCGTTTAACCTGCTGAAGGGTGTCCTGTCCTCTTTGATCTGTTTAGTCTTGTATAAACATATTTCGCCGCTTCTTCACCGATAAGCCGAAAAACCCCTTTTTTCAAGGAAACCTCTGCCATATTCATTGAACGTTCACATAAAATTGAAAAGGATGTACTATAATAGAACATGGATGTGTTTCAATTTAGTACATCCTTTTTTTACGAAAATTATGCGCCTTTCGGCAGAATGGGTGTTTGCTTTGACAAAACAGAAAAAACAGAATTTTGTATATGGTTCCACAGTGCTGATGGCTTCGATGATTATTGTAAAGCTGATCGGGGCTGTATTCAAAATTCCGCTGACGAATATTCTGGGCTTAACCGGGTTAGGTTATTTTACACGCGCTTACACTGTCTATACAACGATTTATGCGCTGACTGTAACCGGGCTTTCCGCGGCAGTGGCACGGATGGTTGCAGAAAATCTGGAAAAGAAAAGATACCGTGATGTTCGGAAAATTTTTCGACTGGCAACACTTTTGTTTTTAATTTTAGGCGTTTTAGGGGCTGGATTGATCTTTTTTTCTGCCAAAGGCTTTTCGGAGATGATCAAAAGCCCGAATTCCTACTGGGCCATTGTGATGTTGGCACCCGCGATCTTTTTTTGCTGTATGATGGCTTCCTATCGGGGATATTATGAAGGGCTGAGTAATATGACGCCGACTGCGGTGACGCAGGTGGTCGAGGTCGTTGCTAAGCTGGTCGCCGGATTAGGGTTTGCACTGATTGTGATGCAGATTGCAGAAAAGCAGTTCCAGGAAACCGGGAAGGTTTTTGGTATGGCCGCAGAATCTTTGGAGGCTGCCCAGATGATTGCCGTCCCTTACGGCGCGGCAGGGGCGATGCTGGGTGTCAGTGTGAGCACGCTGGTGGGACTGGTCTATATCTATTTCCGTCATAAGCTGAAGGGGGACAGCATTACCAAAGAAATGCTGCGGAATGCCCCGCATTCCCGAAGAAGCAAAGTTTTGGTTTACCGTCTGCTGAAAGTAGCGCTGCCGGTTACATTAGGAGCGGTTGTGCTCCAGCTTTCCGCTTTGATTGACTCAACCACCATCCAAAACCGGCTGGACTATTGCTACAGCGCATCTCCGGAAACACTGAACAGCTTATACGGGGCTTTTTTGAAAGAAAATGAGGGGATGAGCGACTTCCTGTTCGGCATTTTCAGTTCTTGTGTGACGCTGTTTAACCTTGTCCCGGCTTTTACCAATATCTTCGGGAAATCAGCACTGCCGAACGTAACGGCCGCCTGGACAGAACGGGACCGGGCGCGGATCAAGCTGAATGTGGAGTCGGTCATCCGGGTAACCATGCTGGTTGCCGCGCCTATGAGTATGGGGATGGCCTTTATGGCCGAACCGATTTTAAAGCTGCTGTATTCTAAGCAGGAAGGGATTGAATCCGGCGCTGTCTTATTGGCCATTTTAGCTGTTGCCTCTTTGTTTTTGGCTCTGGTCACCCCAATGAATGCGATTATCCAGGGGGTTGGCCGGATGGATCTGCCGGTGAAATATTTATTTTGCGGAGCACTGACTAAGTTGGTGTTAAATGTAGTGTTGATCGGTATCCCCTCTATCAATATTCTGGGAAGCTCGGTTAGCACGCTGGCCTGTTATCTGTTGATTGCTTTTTTAAGCGTCAATAAATTGCGAAAAATCGTTACAGTTTCACTGAATTATACAGGGATTTTTATTAAACCGCTTATTGCAGGGCTGGCCTGCGGGATTATGGCGCTGTTGAGCTATAATCTGCTTCAGAAGATAGGCCCGAGCAGGCTGATTACGATCCTCAGCATTGGAATCGGAGGGGTTTGCTATCTGCTGGTGCTGTTTGTGCTGAATGGAATTGCACAGGAAGATGTTTTAATGCTTCCAAAAGGAAATAAAATCGCAAAAACACTTGAAAAATTGCACATTATAAGGTAAAATAGTTCCTGTCATGCTTTTGATCAAAAAGGAGGGCTTGGATGGATTTTCAGCTGAAAAAGCACTATGGAATCAACGATTTACGGGAGATCATGCGAATCCTCCGAAGTGAAAACGGTTGCCCCTGGGATCGGGAACAGACCCATGCTTCCATGCGGAAAAACCTGATTGAAGAAACCTATGAGGCTGTCGAGGCGATTGATTTGCAGGATACAGCCCTGCTCCGGGAAGAATTAGGGGATGTTTTGCTTCAAGTGATGTTCCATTCCCAGATGGAGGAGGAAGCCGGGGGATTCTGCTTTGAGGATGTAGTCGATGAGCTTTGCCAGAAATTGATTACACGGCATCCTCATGTATTCGCTGATGTGCAGGCGGACAGTGTCGATGAGGTCCTTTCAAATTGGGAGGCCATTAAAGAAAATTCCAAGGGCCAAACAACGGCGGGGGAAACCTTGACGTCGGTGGCGCAATCCCTTCCCGCATTGATGCGATGTGAAAAAGTCCAGGGGAGAGCGAAAAAAGCCAATCCAGTGTTTGGCTATGCGGATGTTTCCGCTATGCTGAAGGATCTGCACAGCGAAGTGGAAGAGGCAGAAGAAGCGATTGGAAAAGAGGATCTGCCGCAGATTGAAGAAGAGCTGGGTGACGTTTTATTTTCGGCGGTGAATCTGGCGCGGAATTACCACCTCGACCCGGAAGAGCTGCTGACCCGTTCCACCGATAAATTTATCGCCCGCTTTTGTGCAGTGGAAAAAATGGTTTTAGATGAGGGCAAAACCATGAAGGATGCTGATGAAGCACTGCTGGACCGTTGTTGGAAAGCAGTGAAAGCAGCAGAAAAATTGAATTCAAGAGGTTAGGTCCTCATGAAGATATAATAAAATACAGGAGGTCAGATAAAATGACGAAAGTTGAATTGATCGCAGCTATTGCTGAAAAAACAGAATTGTCTAAAAAAGATGCAGAAAAAGCATTAAATGCTGTTATTGAAGCGATTACCGACGGCTTGAAAAACGATGGAAAGGTGCAGATGGTTGGCTTTGGCACTTTTGAGGTGAGGGAGCGCGCCGCAAGAGAAGGCAAAAACCCCGCTACAGGTGAAACCATCCAAATCCCTGCTTCACGGGTTCCTACTTTCAAAGCAGGAAAAGGCTTGAAAGATAATGTAAAATGAAGCTTCGTCTGAAGCGCGGGAGTCGCCTTTGATTCAAAGGCGATTTCTTTTTATACTAGGTATTATCGGTTTTTGCTTCAGCTCAGGAAAGGAGAATCCTATGCGCTTGGATAAATACCTGAAAATAACACGGCTGATTAAGCGCCGTACCATCGCCAACGAGGCCTGTGATGCAGGGAAAATTGTTATCAACGGCGTCCCAGCAAAGGCGTCCTATCAGGTGAAAGTGGGAGATGTCATCGAAATTGGGATGGGTGCCCGCAATTTAAAGGTAAAGGTGGTTAGTATCAGCGAATATGCCAATAAAGAAACTGCCGCCGACCAATATACCATTTTAGAGGGGTAAGTTTTATCAATGCCGTCATATCTTCCCGTTGTTTTCCATAAAATGGAGTAATGCAAAAGATGGAAGGAGTGGCGTTGATGCTGGAAGAAAAACGACCCTCAAAGCAGCCGCATAACCTGATTTTAGAGGATCGGAAATTCCTCTCGCTTTCCGGTGTGCGGGAGGTCGGAAATTTCGACGAAACGACAGTAACCCTGCTAACAGAGATGGGGGAGCTGACCATCCGGGGGGAAGGGCTGCATATCAATAAGCTGAACCTGGAAACCGGGGAATTGACCGTGGACGGTGAATCCGTTGCTGCGCTGTTTTATAACGATGCACCGGAAAAGAAAAGTATCCGCGGCCTTTTCGCAAAGGTGTTTAAGTAGTCGATGGAATTGACCCGTCAAACCCTCATTTTTTTAGAAGCCTGTCTGCTGGGCTTTTTATTGGGAGGGGCTTACGATTTGTTCCGGATCCTTCGCCTAGCTGTCCCGCACGGGAAAATATTGGTCTTTGTGGAGGATGTCCTTTATTTCTGTTTTTTAACCTTAGCCAGCTTCATTTTTGTGATGACAGAGAATAGTGGACTTCTGCGGGGGTTTTTGCTATTTGGGGAGTTGTTGGGAGCAGTTTTGTATTTTTTCACCCTTAGCTTTGTATTGATGAAAGCGGCTAAAGGCATTATTAAGGCAGTATATGGGCTGTTTCGGCTACTTTACAAGCTGCTTCTCTTTCCGGTTTGGCGTTTTTGCCGTTGGATTGGGAAGAAATTGAAGGGTTTCCTGCGTAAATGGAGGATTTTCTGCAAAAAACTTACGGTAAATCTGCAAAAGCTCTTGCCATATCGCTTGAAACTGGTGTATAATAAAACCAATCAAATAATTAGGAGGGAAAGGTTTGGCAAAAAGAAGTGCAAACAGAAGTAAAATTTTTCGGTTGGCTTTTGCTGCCTTTTTCGTCTATGTAGTCGTTTCTTTTACGATCATGCAGGTTGATATCGCCAAACGGAAGGAAAATCTGGCTTTAGTACAGGCTCAGCTGGATGAGCAGGAATATCTGAATGAGGAGATTCGCAGCATTTTAAATTCGGGAGAAAGCGCGGAATATATTATGCGTATTGCCCGGGAAAAGCTGGAACTCGTTTTTCCGGATGAGCGGATCTATATTGATCAAAACCGGAAGAAATAAAAATTACAGGAGGAACAGTTTTTCCTATGCAACACGAAGTGGGTTCTATTGTTGAGGGTAAGGTTACAGGTATTACGAAATTTGGAGCTTTTGTCTAGCTTGAGGGCGG
>CANSRB010000093.1 GCA_947649285.1 uncultured Clostridia bacterium | reverse complement strand
CGGCTGAGCCGCCGGACCGCATTCTGCGGCCCAATAAAACGACTGCATCGTTTTACTAAGAATTAGTATCAAAAAAAGGGGGAAAAGAAAACCGCCTAGGGTGAGATCCCCCTGGGAACCCCTCACAGGGTGGACAGCAGGAAACCCTCCCTGCTGTCGAGCCGCCCCGGTCTGACGCCGGAGGAACGTCTCGACAGCTCGAGGGTGGATCCCCTCATAAAATGCGTGAGAGGGTATTCCCCGCCGCTAAAATGCCTTTACAAAGTGATATTTCATGCTATATAATAAGCGTAAAACGCTTATTATATAGATGGCCGGGGCGATCCGTTCGCGCAGGCTCACTGCCGTCCTGATGGCCGATTATACCATTTCGCGTGGGGCGCTCATTGCTATAATAAACACAAATACTTCTATAAGGTAGGGACAGGTATGTACAGGAAAACAGGATCCATTTGTCTGGCGATATTGACCGCATTGTGCCTATTTGGGACGCTGAGCCGGCCGGTTCACGCCGAAACCGGGGCATTCTCCGCCGATACGCTGGATCATTACCTGCGTTCCTGCGTGGAGAACGCCCGGATCCCTGCGCTGTCGGTTACGATTGTAGATCGCGAGAAGACCCTCTTCTCTCAAAGCTATGGCGGCTGCGAAAATAACGATACGCCCTTTCTGTTGGGGTCCGTCAGTAAATCCTTTACTGCGGCTTGTATCATGCAGCTGGCAGAACAGGGGAGGATCGATCTGGATGCCGAGCTGTCCGCCTATCTGCCCCAGTTCGATCTGCCGGTCCGGGTCCGTCAGCTGCTCAACCATACCAGCGGGCTGGACGAGCATCAAACCCTCAAGAACTGTCGGGTGGTGCATCCTCAGGGCGTTCATCACTACGCCAACGTGAACTATTCCCTGTTGGGCCAAATCATCGAAGCGGTGAGCGGCCAATCCTATGCGGACTATATCACGCAGCATCTGCTCGAGCCGCTTGGGCTTTCTCATACTGCCCCATCGCTTGAGGAAAGCCTGAAAAACGGCCTGATTGACGGCTATATCAATTATTGGGGACTCCATCTGAAGAGCAGCCCTCACTACCCCGTTTCCGATCAGGACTGGATCACCCTGCCCGCAGGTTATCTGTCCTCCTCGGCGAACGATCTGGGGCGTTATTTGCAAATGTACTTAAACGACGGGCAGGGCGTCCTTTCCGAAGAGAGTATCCAAACGATGTTTTACAGGGATACCGTCTATGTCGAGGGGGACATCCCCTTCTGGTACGGATATGGATGGACTACCGTGAAGGAACCGCTTTCCGAACCGGTACTGCGTCACAGCGGGCTGGTCGAAACAGGGACCTCCTGCGTATTCATCCTGCCCGAGAGCGGGCTGGCGGTGGCGGTTACCGCCAATGTGAATGACTACTTCGTTACGAACGAGATGATGGACCGTTTGGGATGGGGAATTGTCCTGATGCTTTTAGGCAGCCCGCCGAACGAGATCTCGGGCGGCGAATACCTGCTGAGCCATCTCCGGATCGACCTGATTATGCTGGCGGTATTGGCCGCAGCGGTTCTCGGGGTCATCCTCTCTTTCAAGAGGGGCGGCCGGGGGAAAAAGGCTTGGCTGAGCTTCCTGCTGATCCATCTGGTACTGCCTGTGCTGATCCTGCTGATTGTCCCGGTAGGCTTTGCAACGCCCCTCTGGGTAGCGCGGGCGTTTGTCCCCGATGTTTTTATCACGGTGGTCCTATCCGCGCTGCTGCTTCTAATCAGCGGGATAATCCGGGGGATCGGGCTTCTGCGGGGCCAGTCCTCCAAGGATAGGCCAGGCGCTCCGTTGCAATGACCCCCGGCTCATCAAGAAGGTCACTCCCCAAAATCATGTCTGAAAGGCTCAAGGTTCCCACGCAGCCCCGGCCGCTCGTGGACGGGCGTGCTGGAAAGCAGGATCCTTTTTATGAAACGGCATATCCTCCAAATAAAAAAGGAGCTGCCCCGCTGGTTTAAGCAGGGGCAGTTCCTTTTTTATGCGAATTCTCAATAAAACGATTTTAATCTTTTTATCAGGAAACAGGATTAGAACCGCTCGTGGAAGGTGCGGTTGATGACATCCAGCTGTTGTTCCCGGGTCAGCTTGATAAAATTGACTGCATATCCGGAAACACGGATGGTCAACTGGGGATAGAGCTCGGGATGGTCCATCGCGTCAAGCAGAACCTCCCGGTTGAGGACGTTCACATTGATATGATGGCCGCTTTCCAGGAAATAACCGTCCATCAGGGTGACCAGGTTGCGGGTTTTTTCCTCGTCCGATTTGCCCAGCGCGTCCGGTACGATCGAGAAGGTATAGGAAATCCCGTCCTCGCTCATATCGTAGGGGAGTTTAGCGACAGATTTCATGGAAGCTACACAGCCGTTGGAGTCGCGGCCGTGCATCGGGTTGGCGCCGGGAGCGAAGGGCTCGCCGGCTTTCCGCCCGTCCGGGGTCGAGCCGGTTTTCTTGCCGTAGACCACGTTGGAGGTGATGGTCAGGACGGACATTGTCGGGATGGATTCCCGATAGGTGCGGTTCTTACGGAGCTTTTTCATGAACATCTTGACCAGCCATACCGCGATTTTGTCGGCGCGTTCGTCGTTGTTGCCATATTTGGGGTAATTGCCTTCGATTTCGAATTCGGTAATCAGGCCGTTCTCATTTCGGATCGGTTTGACCTTGGCGTATTTGATCGCGGAGAGGGAATCCGCCACAACGGACAGCCCGGCCAGCCCACAGGCGGAAGTCCGGACGATATCCTCGTCGTGGAGCGCCATCTGGATCCGCTCATAGCAATATTTGTCGTGCATATAGTGGATGATGTTCAGGGTATTGATATACAGCTTGGAGAGCCATTCGCAGATGGCATCAAAGCGCTCCATGACCTCGTCATAATCCAGGTATTCCCCGGTCACGGGGGCCAGGTTTGGCCCGACCTGGTCGCCGTATTTTTCATCCTTCCCGGAGTTCAGCGCGTAAAGCAGCGCCTTGGCAAGGTTGGCCCGTGCGCCGAAGAACTGCATCTGCTTGCCGATCCGCATCGCTGAAACACAGCAGGCGATTCCGTAGTCGTCGCCGAATTTGGCCCGCATCAGCTCGTCGTTTTCATATTGGATTGAGGAGGTGGCAATTGACATTTTGGCGCAGTAATTTTTGAAGCCCTCCGGCAGGCGGCTGCTCCAGAGGACCGTCATGTTCGGTTCGGGAGCGGGGCCCAGGTTGGTCAGGGTGTGCAGGAAGCGGAAGGACATCTTGGTGACCAGGGTACGCCCATCGTTCGCCATGCCGCCCAGGGATTCCGTCACCCAGGTGGGGTCGCCGGAGAACAGCTCGTCATAGGAAGGGGTGCGAAGGAAGCGGACGATCCGGAGCTTCATGATAAAGTGGTCCACGAATTCCTGGATTTCCTCCTCCGTATACTTTTCGTTCGCCAGGTCGCGCTCCGCGTAGCAGTCCAGGAAGGTGGAGATCCGGCCGATGGACATCGCTGCGCCGTTCTGCTCCTTGACCGCAGCCAAATAGGCAAAATAGAGCCACTGGATAGCTTCCTTGGTGTCGGAAGCGGGCTGGGAGAGATCAAACCCGTAGCCTGCCGCCATGTTTTTCAGCTCTTTCAGAGCGCGGATCTGTTCCGAAACCTCTTCCCGCAGGCGGATGGTAGGCGAATCCATAATATCGAACACCAGCTCTTCCTTCAGAGCTTTTTGCTTTTGTTCGATCAGGCGGTCTACGCCGTAGAGCGGCACCCGCCGGTAGTCCCCGATAATACGTCCCCGGCCATACGCGTCCGGAAGCCCGGTGATGATGCCGGTATGCCGCGCTTTTTTCATTTCGTCGGTATAGGCGTCGAATACGCCGTCGTTGTGGGTTTTGCGGTATTTGAAGATCTCGTCCACCTGGGGGTCGGTTTCTTTATTGTAAGCCTTCAGGGAGTTTTTAACCATGCGGTACCCGCCGAAGGGCATGATTGCGCGTTTGAGCGGCTCGTCGGTCTGGAGCCCGACAATCGTTTCCAATTCCCGGTTGATATAGCCGGGCTGATGGGAATCGATGGTGGAGATCGTGTGGGGGTCAATATCATAAACGCCGCCGCGGGCACGTTCTTCTTTCATCAGGGTACTGAGCTCTTCCCAAAGCTGCCGGGTACGGCGGGTGGGCGGAGTGAGGAAGTCCTCGTTCCCCTCGTAAGGGGTATAGTTCCGGAGGATGAAATCACGGACATTGATATCATCGCACCAAACAGAGGGTTGAAATAGCATGGCAGCTTCCTTTCTTATGGGCAGGGTCGGGAACGGGAAAATGCAGAACCTCTATTCATGGCCAGGAGATGCCGGATGGCCGAGGAGGTTTCTGGTTGTGAGTACAGGCCCTTATGGTCCAAAATCAAAAACCCGGCTGCCCTGGCCGGGTTGAGAGGACGTACAGGTGAGTATCAATTATATACTACGGAAGGATATTATCAAAAAATAGTCGGTTTGTCAAATCAGGGCGAAAAAATCGGCAGTTTGAACGGACTTTTTCCGATTGCTCTGGAATTGTCGGTGATTATAGTCAACGCACTTGAAAAGAAGCATTGGCTTCTTTTCAACACTGCGGTAGGGCTTCATAGACGGCGCACAGCGCATTTTATGCGCGAACAGGCAAAGCCTGGCCCCCAAATCGGGTATCGATTTGAGGGTGTGCCGACTATATCCCGGAGCAGGTCAATACCCCAGGCGGCTCTCCAGCGAATCGTCCAGCTCGATCCAGCTGGAAACCGGGATGATCCGGTATTCGTCCGGCGTATCCCGGACAATGATTTGCTCTACCCCGGCGTTGATAATCATCCGCTTGCACATGGCGCAGGAGGAGGTCCCGGCGGTGAGCTCCCCGGTTTTGCAGTCCAGGCAGGCGAGATACAGGGTCGATCCCAGCGCCTGGCTTCGTGAAGCGGAAATGATGGCGTTGGCTTCGGCGTGAACGCTCCGACAGAGCTCATAGCGTTCGCCGCGGGGGATATTCAGCTTTTCGCGGGTGCAGTATCCCAGGTCACAGCAGTTTTCCCGTCCGCGGGGAGCGCCGTTGTAGCCGGTGGCGATGATTTCGTCATTTTTGACCAGGATGGCTCCGAAGTTCCGGCGGCGGCAGGTACCCCGGAGCGCGACAGCCTGCGCAATATCCAGATAATAATTTATTTTGTCCCGGCGCTGCATAAACAGCCCTCCTTGTATAAAAAAATTCTAAATATTTTTATTATACAAGAATCGCAGGGGTTTTGCAATTGCCTGAAGTGTGATATAATAAATTTTCAGTAGCAAATGCCGCGTATTGACGGCAGAATGGAACGGATATGGATAATCTTTCCAATATCGGCCGGGTTCGGGAGCTTTGTCAGCGATACGGCTTTACATTTTCAAAGTCATTAGGGCAGAACTTCCTGGTGAATCCCAGCGTCTGCCCCCGGATTGCCGAGCAGGGGATCGCTTCGCCGGAATACGGGGTGATCGAGATTGGGGCGGGCTTCGGCGTGCTGACCGTGGAATTGGCCAAACGGGCGAAAAAGGTAGTCGTGATTGAGATTGATGAAAAGCTTCTCCCGGTACTGGAAGAAACCCTGGCGGATTATTCGAATATTACGGTGGTGAATCAGGATGTGCTTCAGGTGGATTTAGCGGCGCTGATTGAGCGGGAGTTTCCCGGGATGCCGGTAGCGGTCTGCGCGAACCTGCCCTATTATGTTACTTCGCCGGTTTTGATGAGCCTGCTGGAGCGCCGTCTCCCGATTGAATCGATCACCGTCATGGTGCAGAAGGAGGCGGCGGAGCGGCTCTGCGCGGAAATGGGGACACGGGCCTGCGGCGCGGTGACGGCGGCCGTTCAATATTACAGCCAGCCCCGGCTGTTGTTCCATGTATCCCGGGGGAGCTTCCTGCCGCCGCCCAATGTGGATTCCAGCGTGATCCGGCTGGATATCCGGAAGGAGCCGCCCTGCGCGGTCCCGGATGAGGAATTCCTGTTCCGCCTTATCCAGGGAGGGTTTTCTCAACGGCGGAAAACCCTCCCAAACCCGCTGTCCGGTACGCTCGGCCGGCCGAAGGCAGAGATCTCCGCCGCTTTGGAGGAAGCCGGGCTGAAGCCGACCGCCCGTGCGGAGGAGCTGTCCCTGCCGGATTGGGCGGCGCTGGCCCGGATCCTGAGGAGGGGGCAGGGATGACGCCGCTGGGGATTTATGTCCATCTTCCCTTTTGTGCGGTAAAGTGCCCCTACTGCGATTTCTATTCCGGGCCGTTCCGGAAAGGGGCCGCGGAAGCCTATGCAGAAGCGGTCTGTCAGGAAATGCGGCTTTATGCCGGGAAGGGTCTGCGGGCGGATACCCTCTATTTCGGCGGGGGGACGCCCAGTCTGCTGGAACCGGCGCTGCTGGGAAAAATACTGCGAACAGCGCGGGCCTGTCTGGGGCTGCTGCCATCAGCGGAAATCAGTATGGAAGCGAACCCAAACACGGTGACTCCGGCCCGGCTCAAGGGTTATTTGCAGGAGGGGATCAACCGGGTTTCCTTCGGCGTGCAGTCCGGGAATACTCAGGAACTGGCGGCGCTGGGACGGAAACATACGGTAGTCCAGGCGGAACAGGCCGTACGTTGGGCAAAAGGAGCGGGATTTTCCCGCCTTTCAATCGATCTGATGCTGGGGATCCCGGAACAGAATAAAGCCAGCCTGGAGGACAGTCTGGCTTTGGCGGAGCGCCTTCCGTTGGATCATCTTTCTGTTTACCTGCTGAAAGTGGAGGAATCCACCCCGTTGGCGGGAAGCCCCTTGCTGGAACGCTGTGCCGGAGAGGATGAGTTGGCGGAAATGTATCTCTATATGGCGGGACGATTGGAAGGACTGGGCTATTTTCAATATGAAATTTCTAATTTTGCCCGCCCGGGTCAGGAGAGCCGGCACAATCTGAAATATTGGGAAGCGGCTTCCTATCTGGGTTTTGGGGCGGCGGCTCATTCCTTCTGGGAAGGGAAGCGGTTTGCGAACCCGCCGGATCTTGCGGCGTATACCGCTCACCCGGGGGAAGGACGGCTGATGCTGGAGGAGCAGGTTTGTGCGGCGGAGGAATATCTGTTGCTAGGGCTTCGGCTCACAAGAGGGATTTCTTTCAGCCGTCTGGCGGAGCTGGGCGGGGATCCTGAACTCCTGCGCCGCCGGGCCGCTCGATTTTGCGATGCAGGATTAGCGGAGGAGCAGGATGGGGGTCTTCGGCTGACAAGGAGGGGGTTTCTGGTATCCAACTCGATCCTCAGCGAACTGTTATATAGTCAAATAACCTGAAAAATAGCATTGCTATTTTTCAGGCGGGCAAAGCCC
>CANSRB010000092.1 GCA_947649285.1 uncultured Clostridia bacterium | reverse complement strand
GGAACTGGTTCCCAAGCACGCGCTTCCCGCGGTGCAGGAACTAAAAAATCTCCAGATTGAAATCCTCCCGGCGGCTAGCCTGAAAGACGCTTTCCGGGTTCTGCGCTGACAAAACTCCCCGAACGCTTGAAACGCTCGGGGAGTTTTCAATCAAAGGAAAAGTTTCAGAATAGGAAGAAAGGCGTCATTTGGAGCAGTACCGCAAAGGCAGCACCAACCCCAACCGTCCAAAGGATTTGCCTGAACGATTGATAGAGAGCGGCGATCCCCCCAGCCAATACCAGCAGGTTTAGGATGGAGCCTCTCAGATGCAGATAAAGTATTCCATAGGCAAACGTCGTATTGATCAGGACGCTGATGATCCCGGCGGAAAGCAGAAAAGCGAAAATCCCCTTCCCTCTTGCATACCAGCAGACCCAAGCCAAGAAAGGCGACAGGAAGGTAAACCCTACCCAGATCATCGCATAGCTTCGGGGAAAAAAGCCGGCAACATAATAGCAGTAAAGGTAATAGCTGGAAACCATCCCGGCAAAAAACAGAAATACCCGAACCGCAGACCAAAGAGGGGACGTACTGTAAACCGAAATCAAAACGGCTATCAGGATCCAGGGGCCGAATTCACCGAAAAAATTATGGAGGTCAACAGCAGAATCAATCATTTGAAAAAATTCCGGAAGCTCCGCCTGTCGATGATCCAGAAATTTGGAAAATACCCCCATAAAAATACCGAAAAATAAAATACCAATAGTAATAAAAATTTGTTTTTTAACAGAAACCGGCTTTTCTGGTGTCCGTATCCTATTCAAAAATTCCATTATGTTCCTTTTTATCCTTATTTTTGAATCAGTCATCCCAGCCCAAAAATTCCAGTTGGTCTTCCAGCCAATCAATTTGATCGTCCAAACGATCCTCTGTTTGCTTCAAAGACGGATACTGCGCCAGGAAATCTGCTTCACTGACAGCCCCGCTGCGGAAATCCCGCTCCAAATTGTCCAGTGCCTGTTCAGCGGCAAACTCCTTTTGCTCTGCTTCCCGGAGATATCCCAACAGAGCCTGCAAGTCGCCGATTTTATCCTTCCACGCTGTCTCTGGTTCCGCACGGGGCACCTGATGCTCCAACAGATCCGCCTGATTGTCCAAAGCGTCTTTTTCCCGTTCCATATCCTGTTTTTGAGAAACCATTTCCTGACGGGTGATCTCCCCCCGCCGATGGCTCATCTCTAAAAGCTCAATCTTTTCATCCAGCAATTCCTCCTGTGCCAGCAAGGCATAATACTGCGCCGTAATATCACCGGAAACAGGCGGAACCAAAGGCATCGTGTCCCTGCTGCTGGCCGGTACGGAGGATGGATCCGATAAAACAGGAACTTCCGAAGAAGCCTCAGGCTGAGATGCCGCTTCTGAAGATGCTACCGAAGACACCGGCTCCGAAGACTCCACATTCGAGGATACTGATTCTGAGGAAGGTGACGTATTGGAAGAAGGATAAACGTGCTCGACTATAATTCGCTGTGTCCCACATCCCGTAAAAAGAATACCTACCGTCAATAACATCGCCGCTGTACGAATCTTCATTTTATCTCATCCTTTCATGTCACTGAATTCCAGCTATTTCAGATCCTTCATTTTCAGGAGAAATTATACCCTTTTCTAGCCCTAAAGTCAACCTTTTTTCAAAGGGGCATTATTCTGTCCAGAATAAAATTGACAGTAATTTGAAGATCCGATATATTAAAATGAAAAATATCGCTGTCAAGTCCTGTATATTCCCTCTTGATGGGAAATTTTTTCGGATTTCGTATTGACAGCGACACGATGTCGTGCTTTATACTCAGGAATAAGGAGGTGAATGAATGGAGCACATGACCATTGGAGAAGTTTCTGCCAGATTTCAGATTTCCGCACGGATGCTGCGTTACTACGAAAAAGCAGGCTTGATTGAAAGCACCCGCAAAGAAAACTACGCTTACCGTATTTATCAGGAAGAGGAGGTCCGAAAAATACAGCAAATTATCCTGCTTCGAAAACTACAGCTTCCATTAAAACAAATCCGATCTATCCTGAACCGGGATAGAGCAGAAGCGGCCCGGATACTGAAAGCGCAGATTCAGAATATGGACGAAAACGAAAAAACGATACAGACCATGAAAAAAGCGCTGGAACGATTATTGGAAATCCTTTGTGAAAAGCCCTCTGAGCAAAATGATTGGGATTTTACCCAGGAAAGTTCAATTGTAAGTCTGACAGAATTTCTGCCTATGGAAAAGCATCATTTAACGAAAGGGGGAAAAAGAATCACCATGAAAGAAATGATCGAAAAAGGAAGCTGTGTCCGGATCGTTCTGCTGCCGCCCTGCACCGTAGCTGCCTGCCAGTTCACCGGGGAAAATCCGGAGGAAACCGTCGGAGGGATCCTGTCGGCATTCGTCCGTTCCAGCAAGTTATATGAAAAAAAGCCGGATGCCCGGATGTTCGGCTTCAACCATCCCGACCCGGAACCGGGAAGCGATACCCATGGCTATGAGGTCTGGGCCACCATCCCCGACGATCTGGAAGTGCCGGAGCCTTTGGTCAAAAAGCACTTCGACGGCGGGATGTACGCGGCTTATACCATCCATTTCCCGGATTTCCATGAATGGAGCTTTTTGTCCGAATGGGTTCAGCACAGCGATCTCTGGCAGGCAGATTACCATGATCCTTCCTTAAAAGATATGGGCGGCTGCCTGGAAGAACACTTAAACTGGATCTATTCTGCTCATAAGGGATGGCCGGAAGACAATCCGGCAAATGGAAAGATTGACCTGCTCATACCAATTAAAAGGAGAGAAACCGAATGACCGAAAACCAAATTTACAGACAGCAGCTTTCTGAGCTAGGACTTTGCAGTGGGGATGTCGTCCTAGTTCACTCCTCCATGAAAGCCCTACAGACAAAACGTACACCTGAAGAAGTGATTGGGGACATTCAAGCGGTGATCGGGGAAGAAGGGACGCTGCTCCTGCCTGCGCTGACCTATGAGAATGTAACCCCCGAAAATCCCGTTTTTGACAGTGACAAAACAGAACCCTGCATCGGTTTGCTGCCCAAAACTTTTTGGCGTATGCCTGATGTAATCCGCAGTGTAAATCCTACGCATTCGGTCTGCGCATGGGGGAAGCTCGCTCATACCCTCACTGTCGGGCATATCATGGACAACACGGCCGTAGGGGTTCACTCGCCGTTTATGCTTCTTCCCTATTATAAAGGGAAACTGCTGTTTATCGGCGATATCCTGAACGCCTGCACCTTTATGCACGGCATTGAGGAAATCGTCAAACCACCCTACATCCGCCCGGCTTCTGAAAAATATTACACTGTGAACGGGGAAACAAAAGCCTATTCCGCAGGGGATGCCTTTGGATGGGGGGCGGAATTCCAGCGTATTGAGTGGATATTGGAAGAACCTGATATACGCAAGGGGAAAATCGGCGAAGCGAACGCTTACCTGATCGATACCCGCGCACTTCTCGCGGCGGCCCTGCTGAAAATGCGCGCAGACCCCTACGCTTTTATTACCGATATTTCCATGTGGATTTAGAGTCTGTTTGAAAAGGAAGAACCGTTATGATTCAATTTAAATTAGCGGAAAAAGAACAAGTGGAAGAACTCGTCCGGATTTCCAAAGCAGCATTTGAGTCGGATATTCAAGTGGGTAACACCGGCGTCGGCGGGCCTCCGGATTATGATTCAGCGGACTGGCACCATCAAATGCAGGAATCCGGCCATCTTTATGTATTGCTGGACGACGAAACTATCCTAGGCGGAGCGGTCTTGTTTCAAGATGCGGAGAATCCTTGCATGATCCATATAGACCGGATTTTTGTTGCACCCCAGTATCACAGAAAAGGATATGGCATCAGGCTGATGGAGGAAATTACACGAGTATTTGAAAGACCCTGCCTGTTTCAATTGGATACGCCCATCTGGAATATCCGTACAAGTGCCTTTTATCAGAAATGCGGCTTCCAAGAAATATCCCGCAACACTGATTTTATCCATTTCAAAAAAATCCTGGAAAACTAGTCCCTGAATCAGGAAAGGGCTGCTCTTTTTAACGGCCGCCAAGGGAAAGAACTGACCCGCTACCCTCCCCTTCAATGAAAGCACGCACAGCACGCAAACAAGCGTAAAAATGGGCCTAAATACAAAAAACGAGTCCCAAAATGTCCACTTTTATTTGTTTATTTTTCCGAAATTCACCAGTAGGAATTGACAACCTGTATAGATGTATGCTAGGATATTTTCCAAAAGGAAGCTGGGAATACCGGCTGAATTTTTTACATCCACTTACTTTATGTAAGAATATTTACAGGAGGCGTCCCTTATGGTTGAATATCGTGTGACATTGGATAATATCCAAAAAATCACCAAATTTGTACACATTATGTCAAATTCTGATTATCAAGCGGACTTAATCTGTGGGCACTCTGTAATCAATGCCCGCTCGCTGCTTGGCCTGCTGAGTTTGAATTTCGCCAGCCCGCTTACTATGCGGATCTACAGCGACGATGCATCGGATCTATTGCGTCATCTGGATGTCGTACTGGAAACCTGAAACAGCGCGGTTCCATTTGATCTCCTTAATAATATTTATCTCCGGCCACACCTCGGCTAAAAGGTATAAGGGCCCCCGGTTAGGGGCCCTTATACCTTTTTTGAATCGCCTGTTTTCGATTCTGACCGCTGGTTATCCAAACCATTTTACCTTCACCACAAAATTTTTCGCGTTGTGATAAGCCGCTTTGCCATAGAAGCGTTCATGCTGTTCGTCACTGACAGCGTGAAGCTCAACACAAGCAGCTCCCTTTTCTTGTACGGCCCTTTCAAGCTCGCCCAAGAGAACGCTGCCAAACCCCTGATTCTGATACTCATACGCGATGACGATTTCTTCTAAGGTATAGCCGGTAATATCGTCATACTGCTTGAAATAACCCATAGCAAACCCAAAGGCCCCGTCCTCGTTTTCCGCAATCAGCGAAAGCGAATCCTCCATACTCAGGACTTGATGGATCCGTTTCGCCGCGCGTTCCTCAGTCCAACAGCCGTTTTCCTGCTCATTATAATAGGAAATATAAAAAGGCAGAACCGCATTGATATCAGAAACGGTCATTTCCCGGATTTTCATCTTTACCTCCAACTGCAAACCTCAATGATCTGTTTTATGGCCGGATAACTGCCGGCCTCCTGCTCTGTACCGCTAACCGTACACAAATCCGAAAATGGATGGTTCAAATCCGCTTTTCCCTATTGATTTCCGGATAGGTTCATAGTATCCTACAAATAGATCCTTGTCAACTGAATAAAATGGAGGTATCCCCTATGAAGCTCAGAGCGCCCGCAGTCCCCTTGATTACCATCGACCCTTACTTTTCCGTCTGGTCTTTCTCCGACCGGCTGAATGACTCCAACCCTGTCCACTGGACCGGAAAGCCTAACACCATCCAGGGCGTTCTCCAGATTGATGGGGAGGAATTCGCCTTCTGGGGCGTCCCGGACGGGATGCCCCGGCTGGAGCAAACCGGGCTGGAAATTGACGCCCTTTCCACCTGCTATACCTTTACCCATCCCAAGGTCAAGCTGACCACTCGTTTCCTCTCCCCCCTGTTAATGGAGGACCCAGCCCTGCTGAGCCGTCCGGTTTCCTTTTTAGAACTAACCGCAGAATCCCAAGACGGACAGCCGCACCAGATTTCTGCCCGGGTAGCTGCTTCCGAAGAACTCTGCCTGAATACCAGGGGGCAAAGCCCGGTAGAATCCCTCCCGCTGGCCTTGGGAGAGGGCCTCTCCGGCATGAAGCTGCAAAATACGGTTCAACGGCCTTTGCACGAATCCGGCGACGATATCCGGATTGACTGGGGCGCTTTCTGCCTGGCTGTCCAAAACGGGCAAGTCTGCCCAATTGAGCTCGAAGGGATGTCCGCCATTGAGGCCTCGGCCGATCTATCCCAAGGGAACGCCCTGTTTGCTTTTGGTTATGATGATGTGGAGAGCCTGGTTTATTTCGGCGCCCATCTGAAATCCTACTGGAATAAAGACGGACGGCGGATTGAGGACGCCCTCACCGATGCGTTCGCAGAATATGAAACGCTCCGCGAAAGATGCCGCGAATTCTCCCGGAAATTGTCCGAGGACGCCGCAGCTGCCGGCGGGGAGCAGTATGCCGAGCTGTTAAGTTTAGCCTACCGTCAAGCGGTTGCGGCGCATAAACTGGCTGTAGACGAAAATGGTGAGATCCTCTGGGTTTCCAAGGAATGCTTCAGCAACGGCTGTGCCGCTACGGTAGACGTCAGCTACCCGTCTATCCCGCTCTTCCTGCTCTATAATCCGGAGCTGGTCAAGGGGATGATGCGCCCCATTTTCCGGTATGCGGCAAGTGAGGTCTGGCCCTTCGATTTTGCCCCTCATGACGCAGGACAGTTCCCCTTGCTGAACGGGCAGGTCTACGCCAACGGAACCGATCCGAAAGATCAAATGCCCGTGGAAGAATGCGGCAATATGCTGGTTATGATGGCCGCCGTCTGTCTGGCGGAAAAGGACGCCTCCTTCGCCAAAGAGCATCTGGATACCCTGAAGCTTTGGACGAAATACCTTCTCCGCTATGGAGCCGATCCCGAAAACCAGCTCTGTACGGACGATTTTGCCGGCCATCTCGCCCATAACTGCAATCTTTCCCTCAAGGCCATTATGGGAATCGGCGGACTTTCAATCCTGCTTTCCATGCTGGGCGAGGCTGAAGAAGCCGCCAAGTATCTGGAATCCGCCCGTTCTATGGCGGCGCAGTGGATCCAAAACGCTGCCAACGGCGACGGCAGCTTCCGGCTGTCGTTCGACCAGCCGGGCAGCTTCAGCATGAAATACAACGCGGTTTGGGATAAGCTGTTCGGCCTGAACCTCTTCCCGGCAGAGGTTCTCCGTTCCGAATTTCAAAGCTATTCCAGCCATACCAACCGCTATGGTCTGCCACTGGATAACCGCGCGGATTACACCAAATCCGACTGGCTGGTATGGTGTGCATCCTATGCGGAATCGCCGGAGGAATTTGCCGCATTCATCGCGCCGCTCTGGCAGGCTTACCATGAATCCGAATCCCGTGTACCGCTGACCGACTGGTACGACACCAAAACCGGCAAGCAAATCGGCTTCCAGAACCGGACCGTTCAGGGAGGTCTGTTCATCCGGCTGCTGGAAGGAAGGCTGGCATAGGTCTTGCGCCCTGTCGCGGCAGATCCACGATCTGAATGCGAGGCTCATGCCGCCCCGCGCCGGGCACCCCCGGACACTTTTACCCCAGGCTCACTAAGTGCGAAAATGTTCCCGGGGTAAACCTCCCAGGGTTCCATT
>CANSRB010000091.1 GCA_947649285.1 uncultured Clostridia bacterium | reverse complement strand
CGACTCCGAACGCACCGACAGGGGTTGAAACTCCTTCCCTGGCTCTGCTGATGGGCATTGTCCTGATGGGCGGCTATTTCCTGGCCCGCCGGGCAAGAAGCGTTTGGAAGCACTAAAAAGCTTTCTTCTCTATTCGTTAAAATGGATCCTTAGGCAAGCGGTGCAGCCCTTTTATGGGGCTGCACCGCTTCGTTCTTCCGGAAAAAGCCTGCATCCTTATCAAAGAATCGGATGCAGGCTTTCCCGTTATAGCTTTTCTGTAAAATTCCGAAGATCCGTCAATTCTGTTTCCAGAGTTTCTCCAATAATTTGGGAAAGGGCATGATTTAGCTTACTATAAGGGCTTTTCCCTTCCGCTTTTTTATCATTTGCGTGTTGATGCAGCCGGGAAATTCGGTTATCCAGTTCGGCAAGCATTTCATGTTTCAGTGAATCCATTGATCGAATGCCTCCTTTCTATTGGATAGTTTTCCGAAAGCAGGTATGAAAATACGGGATAAGACAGAATGCCTAAAAAATACCGCTGGTTTTTGGCGATATTAGTTATTGATTTCCTGGATTGCATAGGATATACTGGATATATCTTCAGTTTGTAAAGTTATCTAACAATTTTATTTTGATGAAAAAGAACGGAGAATCAACTATGAATGAAAAAATCCGCCGAATGTTGGATCAAACCAACGACATCCACCTGCCCATCCCGCTGGACGAAGCGGAAATGGCAGAAAACCGGATGGTACAGAAACCTGTATTGGAAAACCGGCTGTTGGATGACATGAGTTCATTGGAAAATTGGTGTGTGATCCAAAACAGTGCTTTACCGGCGCTTGAAAAGGCGTCAAGAGGAGAAGGAGAGACAGATAACCTTCCAAATGCGGCGATTGAGCTTTCATCGGAACGTGCGGTTACCGGGCAGTATTCACTGAAATTTACTCACCCGACGAATCTTCCAAAATTTGGGGATAACCCAGGCCGGATTTATGCCTGCCCCAGTGCATTCCGCCGCTTTGATCGGGAGGACTGGCGGGCCTGGAACCGGCTGTCTGCGTGGGTTTATCCGGTTGCGCCTGGGATGAAATCTATCACTTTGCGGATGCAGCTGCATAACGATGGGGAAAAGAAGGTTCCGGACCGTTATGAGCGGGACGGTGCCCATAACATGAGTTTGAAAGGGAATTGCTGGAACCACGTAATCCTTGAAATGCCCTATTTGGATCGGGATTGTGTGACGGGGGTTTCCTTTGACTATGACATGGTTGGCCATGAGCCGGAAGCCGTGGATCATGTGACCTGGTATATTGACAAACTGGAACTTCAAAAGGTGAAATGTGATGTATTTGAAGGCTGGATCCCGGCGGATGACCGGATCAGTTTCTCAGGCAGCGGATACCAGACAGGTTCTGTAAAGCTGGCAGTTGCTTCGGAGATTCAATCCGATCATTTTAAGGTGATCGAAACGGCAACCGGCCGTGTCGTTCTGCAGAAAGAGATTGATACGGTTCAGGCCAAGGTTGGCGCGTTCCAGGTGCTGAATTTTACCGAAGTGATGGATCCCGGCGAGTATATCCTGGTTGCCGGCGATCATACGACCCGTGCTTTTGCTATTGGGGATGACGTTTGGGAAAACTCGGTTTGGAAGATGCTGAACTTTTTCCTGATTCTGCGCTGCGGTTATGAGGTTTATGGTCACCACCGCGCCTGCCACACGGATATGTTGCTGAAACATGACGGCAAGGCGATTGTGGCGAATGGGGGATGGCATGATGCAGGCGACCTGGCCCAAAGCTTGACCAATACCACCGAAGCGACGGCGGCTCTGCTGAGCCTGGCGATGGCGCTGAAAGATACCGGCAATGACCGGCTGTTCATCCGTGTGCTGGAAGAAGCTAAATGGGGTCTGGATTATGTGATCAAAATGCGGTTTGGAGATGGCTACCGCGGCACCTACTCTTCGTCTTCCATCTGGACGGACGGCGTGATCGGCACCGAGGACGATATTACCACCTCTGCCAGCCGTTCAGCCTATACGAATTTTGACGCCGCCTATGCGGAGGCTTTGGGGGCTCAGGCTTTCAAGGATACGGATCCGGACTATGCGAATTATGCACTGAAAATTGCGAAAGAAGACTTTGCCTTCGGTATGGAAATTTTTGAGGAGCATGAAGCGCAGCGCAGTGATGATTTCAATGGATGGGGACAATTCAGCGTGGGCGATATGATTGATGTGCAGGTTTGTCCGATCGGTGCGCTGGCGGCTGCCGAACTGTATAAGCTGACCCAGGAGAGCGCTTATACAGTTCATGCAAAGCGCTTTGCGGAGATCGTCCTGGCCTGCCAGCAGCAGGAGCTGACGGATTGGGATGTCCCGATGGCGGGCTTCTTCTATCAGGATCGGAAACGCGACCTGATCTGGCATCATAACCACATGAGCTATTCTTATCTGCCGGATCTGGCCCTGCGTACCCTCTGCGAAAGCTATCCGGACGACCCGGACTACATGAAGTGGTACAGTGCGCTGGCCCTTTCCGGGGATTATTATAAAGCCCTGTCGAAATATACCTTCCCCTATGGCGTTGTCCCGGCGGGCGTCTATCATATTGACGAGCTGGCGGATCATGGACAGAAGGTGCTTTGCACGCATCCGGGCATGGTCGGCTATGTCGCTGAAGCAGAAAAGGAAAAGAAGCTTCAGGCGGAGGGCAAGCTGCCGGAGGGTTATCAGCCGGTATCGGCCGGTTATGCAATGGAAGACCTCGCCGCACAATACAAGGTTATGGTCGAGAAGGGCTTCCCGCTTGGCAAGGGCTACTATGTCCGGGTCTATCCGGTCTGGTTCAGCTTCCGGGGGAATTACAATGTCCTGCTGTCCGAGAGCAAGTGTATGAGCTCGGCGGCGCTGGTACGCAACGATTATGCCCTGTATACCGCTTCCCAGCAGCAGTATGAATGGATTGTCGGGAAAAACCCGATGGCGCAGTCCACCCTGTATGGCGAAGGCTATGATTATATCCAGCTTTACGCGGTACAGCCGAATCAAACCGTAGGTGCGATCTCGGTCGGGATGGAGAGCCATCATGATGAGGATGCGCCTTACTGGCCGCAGGTCAACAACGCAACCTATAAGGAGGTCTGGGTTTGCCCGGCGACCAAATGGATGTGGTGTATGGCAGACAACCTGCTGCCCGGCAAGGTACGCGGTTATATCAAAGTAGAAGATTCCGCCCCGATTCGTTTTGTCCACCTGCTCAACGGCAAGAGCTATGAGGTTCTGCCTCACACGCGGACAGGGTTCTATGAAATCGACCTTCCGGCTGGCAATTATACCATGAGCTATGGAGAGATCAGCCGTGCGTTGACCGTGATCAGCGGCCGTGTGTATGAGATCGACGGAGCGCTTTATGCGCTGGAGATTTCTACGGAAGAGAAAGACGGCAGTGTGACCCTGACGGTGAGTGCATCCGGGGAACAGGATCTCCCGATCGAGATCAAAGCGGAGAACCTGTCCGGCGTTTCCGGGCAGATCGTCCTGAAAATGGAGAACGGAAAAGGCAGCGTACAGCTCAGCGGTAAGATGGAAAATCCGAAGAAGCCGTATTTCGGGATCTTGATTCCAAACGGAAATTTAGGCGACAAGGTCGAGTTCACCAATTCTAAGTTCTAATCCGATTTGTTAAAAAAGCAGTCCTTCTTTGTGGGTGCCGTTCAGTATGTTGATTTCAACATTTCCTGAACGGCACCCGCGGTTTTGGGGCTTATTTTACCGGATCAGCAGTTGGCTGGCTTCGATTTGAAAGGAGGCTGTATCGTGGAGATCTGGGACATTTATGGCTAGGATTTCAATAAGTTTGAGAAAGGGATGTCCAAGGAGGGTTCAGTCAATTTCCATTGTTTTTTGAAGCGCTGGGGATAAAGCCGGACTGGGGGAAGATCCGTTGCTATTACCTGTTGGATATGCTGTAAAAAAACTCCTGGCCGAAAAATCGGCCAGGAGTTTTTCGTGCGGGAAATTTTTAAACAGCGACAGCAGCTTAGTCCAGATACATATGCATGGGCCAAGTGAGATACTCAACATCCTCCAGCTTTTCGGCGGTGATAAAGCCGGCTGGGGCGTTCAGGATGGTGGGAATCCGGTTGACGACGGTTGCACAGGTATGCTCCGGAGTAGCGGGTTTGACTACGTGAAATTCCGTGTTCGGTTCTCCGAGGATTTTCCAGTCGCACATATCGCCGTCATCCGGCCCGTATACCTTGCCGATGCACTGGGTTTCGATCACGATCCCCTGGAAGGTTTCCGTTGTGACGACGGCGCTCATCCCGATGCAGTTTCCTTTTTTGATGGTTTCGCCGGTAGTTTCGCACCAAAGGTCAGTATCATAGAAATAGGGGACACATTTCTGGCTGATAGATTTGATCGTCAGCCCCAGCTTGTTGGCCAGAGCTTCGTTGGAATTCCAAACATAAGCGGGTTCTACGGTTTCCGGATGCGCCAGCTGCGCCTCAAATTCTTCCGGGGTCAGGCCTACGCCGTGTGCTTTGGCCAGTGCGAGTCCGTAATCTTCCACGTTGTAGCTGACAGCGCCTTCGATTTTTTGGATGTGGTGTACCCCGCCTGCCACAGCGCCGATCATATTCACCCAGTAGATATCCTGCATCCCGGTCCCGGTAATGGTGCAGTTATTTTCTTTGGCTAATCGATCCAGCCGGTTGGTGACAGCCGCTGAAGTGGTCCAGGGATAGATCGCTTCTTCACAGGTAGTGACGACATTGATGCCGCGGGAGAGGCAGCGCTCAAAATGGGGGAGGACATCGTTCATAAAGCTGAAAAGGGTGACAACGGCGATATCGGCGTCGCATTCATCCAGCACAGCGTCAGCGTCCGAACGGATCGGCACATTGAGCTTTACGCCAAGCCCTGCGTAATCGCCGGCATCCATCCCTACGATTTCAGGATTCGTGTCGATTGCCCCGACGATTTCGGCCCCTTTTTCATACAGATAGCGAAGGATATACTTGCTCATTTTTCCGCAGCCGTACTGCACAACGCGAACTTTTTCCAGATTAACCATAAAAAACTTCCTTTCGTGATAGAATCAGCCATAGGCTATGTTTTTATTATAAAGGCTGCTGTAGGTATAAGGTCAAGGCTTTTTTGCTATTTTCTTAACAAAATAGGACAGCACTTGTAAATGCAAAGAAAGCTTTCTGAAATTCTTTTTGAAAACCGGAATGTCCGCGATGGATTCGCACCGATAATCACTGCATACTTCGCAGCCCTTTTCTTTAATATATTCCAGCAGGCGGGAGATATACATGGCTTGATTATAAAAACCGGTGCGGCAGATACAGGTTTAATTTTCTTTTTTCAGATCGGTGCTGCTCCATGCCACTTGACGAAATGATTCGTCAAAATAGCTATAGCGGGCAGTTCCTCCTATAGGGAACTGCCCGCCAAAGTGGAATTTTTACGCTGTCAGTATCGGCTTAATTTGCCTTGTAAACTGAAATTTCATATTTTCCAATAAAGTTACTGCACTCTGCTTTTAAAGTATAGGTATCTGTGCTGTTCAAAGTGAAAAACGCTTCCAATTCCGCTGCCTTATCCAGTGCATATAATTCATCACCCAATGAATTATATAAGACGATGTCTAAATCTCCACTGGCGATATGAGAGCGAAATGAAAACTTTATTCTTTCGCCTGCTTCTCCTGAAAAAGCAACATTAGAAGTTGTAGTTGTTTTTTCCGAATAGCTGTGATTCATATTTCCCAATGCCGTGGGTCTGATCATCAGATAGATGCTTATCACACTAATTGCTGTGATGATCATAACGATGATGAGGCTTTTCTTTTTCATTCCATTTTCCTCTCAAATATCGGTTTAATGGACTGATTATCGTATCAGATTGGTTTTGCAGAAACATACCTTAATAATACTTTTTCAAAAGGAACCGTTTTATTTCCGATGCTGTGGAAGAGGAACTGTTCTGCGAATTGCACGTATTTTTAGAAAGGAGGATCTGACCGAAAGTCAAGGCTCCTCCGAATCTTGATTTTATTCGGGAGTGGTTATCTTAAAATCGACCCGTCGCCCCAAACCTGGGATTGGGTGATCGCAAGAACGGTTTCAGTTGGAACTCCGGCGATTTCATCCCCAAAGATTTTTTGCAGATTCCCGTTGCTCAGCATGGCGGCAAGCCGGGACTTTGCGGCCGCAGCCGCAGCAAGATCGCTTGCCAGGAGTTTATCTTTGATCTGCTTTTTTACAACTTGCTCCATCAGTTCTGTGTGGCGGGCCATGCGCAGATCCCACCAGCTTTCTTCGTCGTCAGAGCCGCTTTTGGAGTAGGTGAACCCTCCGCCGGGGCTTGAGGCGCAGGCGTTGCAGATATTCCCGTCTTCCCCGATAGCCACCGCCTGAGCCATATCCCAAGTACTTCCAGGCATAATGGCTTCGTTCCGCGCTACGTCAAAGGTAAACCAGGTATCGATTCTCGTATAAATTTCTTTCGCATAGGCGGGATCCTGTTCCATGCGTTCCTGAACCTTGGGATGGATTACGACCGCTTTGCTTCCGGGCGGGACGCTGCCAAGGGCATGAATCTCCTTGGGCGCGATAAATTTACCGTCGATCGAACCATAGAAGGGGTTGGGCCCCTCCGGTTTCCAGTTTTCGAGGGTTTCTTTCGCTTCATCACCTTCTTGATACAGCAGGTAATGGGGGTAGTCGGTTCGTGCTCTCCAATAGCTGCTGCTTGCATCAAAGACATGGTAACGGATGTTGGGATATTTTTCTTTCAGCATAGCTTCCAGTGAAACAGGCTCTGCCGCCTGTATGCGGTTCACGGCCTCCACACCTGCTGCCTGAAGCGCCGCCCAGTTTGTCATGCCGGTAAGGCCTGTTAAGCCTCCTGCCGGAATGGACGTCCTGCTTTTGGCGGCCTCTTGAGCTACTGCGCCAAGGAAACTGTCAGCAGGCTCTTCTTTCCGCTGCATACCGGACTGCTTGGGGGTATGTCTCCCTGAAAGTTCAGAAATAATCGTATCCATTTGATGCGGACCTCCTTTTCCTATTCTGATGGAATCAGCTGTAAATGATATTTTTATTATAAGGCTGTTGTGAGTACAAGGTCAAGGCTTTTGAGATATTTTTAACGGAAACGGATCGGCATCTGCAAACGCAGATAAAGCCCCCTGGAATCCTTTTTGGAAACCGGAATATCTGCGATGGATTCGCACAAATAATCGCCGCATACCTCGCAGCCTTTTTCTTTAATATATTCCAGCAGGCGGGCGATATATAGGGTTTCCTTGTAAAAATCGTCACAGTAAATACAGGCATAATTTCCAGCAGGGACAGTGGAGGTCAGCCCTTCCGGAACAAATTCCTGATCGACGAACACAAAGATTTTGGTAGAATAGAGTCGGGAGGACAGGAAATTCTCTTTGCTTAGGATGGTTCCGGCGTTGCAGAAATAAATCTGCGGAAGGTGGTCTTTGACCAGGCTGTCCTGAAGCCCGCGCAGGGCGTTTTCGTAATGCTCCACATCGTTATCGTAAAAGTTGGTGCCGGTATCAACAACATACATTTGACGCTGACCAATGTATTCCATCTGCAGAGT
>CANSRB010000090.1 GCA_947649285.1 uncultured Clostridia bacterium | reverse complement strand
GATATGCTGGGTAATACCGCCTGCTTCGGTAGAAGTAACGTCGGAATGGCGGATTTTGTCCAGCAAAGAAGTCTTACCATGGTCAACGTGCCCCATGACGACCACGATCGGGCTCCGACGGACCAGGTTAGCGCTGTCGTCCTCACTATCGTCAATCAGGCGTTCTTCAATCGTAACCACGATTTCTTTTTCGACCTTAGCGCCCAACTCCTCCGCAACCAGGGAAGCGGTATCGAAATCCAGCAAATCGTTCTGGCTCTTCATTTCGCCCAAGCCCATCAGCTTTTTGATGACCTCAGCCACATTGACCTTCAGACGGGAAGCCAGCTCCGAAACGACGATCTCATCCGGGATCAACACCTTCAGCTGCTGCTTGCGGGCGCGTTCCAGGGCAAGCCGCTGGAGCTTCTGGGCTTCGGTTTCTTTTTTATTGGAATATTTCTGTTTCGCGCGCTGCTGGGATTTTTGATTGATTTTCTGTTTACGCTGCAGATTCTCGTTCCGGCGGGGCTGCTGAGGCGCGATCTGCTCATAGCGCTCGTTGTATTTGTCCAGATTGATCTCCACCGTACGGGTATCGACATGGCGCACGGTATTCTCCTTCGCCGGTGCGGACGGAGCCGCAGACGCCGCTGATGCTGCCGGTTTTGCCGATACAGCTGGAGCCGGCTGGAAGCCGTTGTTTTTCGGCTGCGGCTTGGGTTTTGCCGCTGGTTTGGGCGGCCGCGCATTATTCCCCGCATACTGATCGCGTGCAGGGCGGTTGTTTTCCTGCTTGGGGGCGGGGGCGGATTTTTCCGGCAGTTTTCCTGCCGGAGCCGATCTCTTCTCGGCTTTGGCAGGCTCCGGTTTCGTTTCTGCCGGGGCCGGCTTCTGGTCCTGCATCGCAAAATAGTCGTTAAAATTTTTGACCTCATGCTTGCGGGTATAGTGCTCAAAAATATGGTTCAGTTCGGTTTCCGTCAGCGCGGTTGCCGCCTTTTTGGGTGTTTTATCGTATTTTGACAGCAATTCGGCCAGTTCGCCGACCGAAACGCCCAAATCTTTTGCGACATCGCTCAATTTATATTTTGGTCCTATCATAACTCGTTTCAGTTCCTTTCTTGGATGGGAGCCTTCCCCGCAGGGAGGGCCGCCCGAATGGCGCGCCGCTGTTTTCCACGCGGCGGTTTATCGCTCAGGTTCCAAAGCAGCGGCCTCCTCCACTTTCCGCGCCAGGGAGGAATCCGTCACGGCCAGCACACCGGCCCGCTTGCCCAATATGTACCACAGCTCGTCGAGCGTGGCGGGCACTTCGAGCAGCGGGAGCCCCGTTTGGCTGCTTAAAAACCGGATTTCTTTTTTGGTATTGTCCGAAAGGCCGGCGGAGCAGATCAGCAATGCGGCCTTTCCGCTTTCCGCCGCTTCCCGGGCCGGATCGAAGCCCAGACTGAGCTTACCCGCCCGGCGGCAGAGCGCCAGCGCCTGGAGCAGCTTATTCATCCGAAGCCAGCTCCTCTTCCAGCCCGTTGTAAACCTCCTCCGGGATCCGGCAGGAAAAAGCGCGTTCCAGCCCGCGGGATTTCCGCGCCCGCCGAAAGCACTCCATCGAAGGGCAAAGATACGCGCCCCTTCCTGCTTTCCGGCCGGTCCGATCCAGGGAGGTTTCCCCCTCCTTATTATGGACTACCCGGATCAGCTCCTTCTTCGGTTTCATTTCGCCGCAGCCGGTACAGCGGCGAAGAGGTATCTTTCTGGTCTGCATTATATCCCTCCGGCTTCTTCCCCATCCGGCTTCAGCACTTCTGCCTCATCGGCTTCCTGCTCCGCAGCCGGCTCCTCTGCTTCCGGAAGCATTTCTGCTTCATCCAGCGTTTCTTCCATTTCCGTTGCTTCAGCTTCAGACGCCATTGCTGCCTGGCGTTCCGCCTCTTCCCGGTCGATTTCCTCCATCTGGCTTTCCGGTCGGATGTCAATCTTATAACCGGTCAGCCGCGCCGCCAGCTTGGCATTCTGCCCCTTGTTCCCAATCGCCAGGGAAAGCTGATGATCCGGGACAATAACCCGGCAGGTACGTTCCTCCGGATTGAGAATTTCCACCCGGATGACATCAGAGGGCGCCAGCGCCTGCGCGATGAACTCCGCCGGATCCTCGCTGTATTTGACCAGGTCGATTTTTTCCCCGTGCAGCTCGTTGATAATGCTGGCCACACGGGAACGGTTCTGACCGATGCAGGCGCCCAGCGCGTCCACGTTCGGATCCTTGCTCCAGACCGCCATCTTGGTCCGGGAACCCGGCTCCCGGGAAATGGACTTAATCTCGACCGTCCCGTCGAAAATCTCCGGCACTTCCCGTTCAAATAAACGCTTGACCATATCCTTATGGATCCGGGTAACCTTGATGGTACACCGCCGTTCCGTGGCCACCACATCGTTCACATAAACCCGGATTGTTTCTCCCTCGTGCATCTCCTCGCCCGGGATCTGCTCATTTTTGAAAAGGATCGCCTCATTCTTGTCAATCTGGAGGGAGGCATTCCCGGTACGCGGCTCCACCCGGAGCACTTTTGCCAAGACAACCTCATGCAGCTTGGATTGATACTGTTCCATCAGCTGGGCTTTAACTGCGTCGTTAATCCCCTGGTGGATGAGGTTCTTCCCCGATAAAGCCGCAATCCGGCCGATCTGCCGGGTATCCAGCTTCATATTCATCCGGGTGCCGACCTTGGCGCGTTTGTTTTTTATCAGCGCTTCATCGATATGGATTTGAGTTTGTGGGTCCTCGACTTCTTCGACAATATCCTTTACGATGCAGACCCGGAAATGCTGCTCCACCGGGTCAATATCCACCTCAACGTTATCTTCGCCTACATTATAGTATTTCCGAACTGCTACCGCAATGGCGTTTTTGATGCTGTCCAGCACTGCTGCGGCGCGGATCCCTTTTTCCTCCTCCAGCGCCTCCAAAGCGTCAAAAAGTTCGTTATTGTTCATCATTTTTTCCATCCATCCCTTTCTGTCCCCTGCCTCTTTTAGTAGCCGGGAATCTAAAACAAGTCTGCATATAAACGGACAAAGGCCGTGTCGCTTTTGGAAAAGGAGAATTCCTCTTCCCCAATCCGGAGCTGCACCGCGCCGTCCTTCAGGCCAAGCAATTCACCCTGGAACTCCCGCTCCCCCTGGTAAGGACGGATCAGGCGGAGCAGTACCTGCTCGCCCTGGCAGGCCTCAAAATGCCAGTCCTGGGTCAGTTCCCGCTCGATCCCCGCGCTGGAAACTTCCAGGCAGTAGCTTTGCTCAATAGGATCGACCTCGTCCAGCTTTTTATCCAGCGGGCGGGACATCGCCTCGCAGTCATTGATCGACACGCCGCCCTCCTTGTCAATCACGACCAGGAGAACCCACATCGCCCCCTCCTTTTCAAACCGAATGTCCCAGATCGTCAGCCCCAGTTCCTCTGCAATTGGCTTTGCCAGCTCCATTACGATGGCTGTGGTCTTATTTCCGCTTTTTTTCACGCAAACGTCCTCTTCTTTCCTGCCAGAACCCTGCAAAATGCAGTTCATAACAAACGAAAGACTGAGGCGTTCCTCAGTCTTTCTCACTTTCCTTATTTTTACTAGAATTGATTATAGCACAGCCTTTTGGCAAAATCAAGGCTTTTTTGAAAAATTCCCGTCTTTCCGGTAATATCGGTCCGGATTTATTCCTCCAGCTGTTTCGCCAGCAGGTTGGACGCCACCGAAATCAGCTTGATCTGGATTTCATTCGCTTTCGAATCCGCATCGCCCGAAAGGAACACCATGCACCCTACGACATCCCCGGCCACTACAATCAGAGAACTGGCCACGGCATAACGGTCCACCCCTTCCACTGGACGGATCCGCTCCTGCGCCGTATCGGTATACGCGATATTCTTGCGGTTTTGCATCAGGTCTTCCATTACCGGCGCAATCCGGCGTTCCAGCAGCTCTTTTTTCGGGATGCCCGCTACGGATACCACATGGTCTTTATCGCAGACAATCACCGGGAGCCCTCCTGTTTTGGTCAAAACCTCGGCATACATACTGGAATACGCGGAAATTTCCCCAATCGGGGAATACTTTTTAAATACGACTTCCCCATCGTTCGACGTATAGATTTCAAGCGGGTCCCCCTCCCGGATCCGCATCGTCCGGCGGATCTCTTTAGGGATTACCACACGCCCAAGGTCGTCAATACGTCTGACAATACCGGTTGCTTTCATGTTTCATTCCTCCATAAACCTATCTTACCCGTTTTTCAGGGACTGTTCATTGATTCGTGACACTAGTATTTGCCGGACGGAAAAATTTATACAGTGCGCCTTCCGAATTTCAGCTGTAAAACCGCTTCCAACTTTTTCTTATTTTAACCGGGATAAAAGCCGGTTTTTTCTTCCCAAAATCCCGCTTTTCTGATATAATATAGTCAAAACACTTGAAAATCGGTAACCGATTTTCAAGGCGGGCAAAGCCCGCCAGGCCATTTCATGGACCGTGTTTTGACTATGAAGTCCACCACAAGCCGCTTTGCGATTCGAACCGCCTTGGCGGCGGTTCGTTGAAAAGAAACCCATGGGTTTCTTTTCAACTGCGCCGGCTATAAAACCAATTCAGGAGGCTCCTTTTTCCTGGCTGCGGATATAGTAAAACAAATACTGCTGGGCAATCCCGGCATGAGGAGCCAGCCGGGCTGGGAATCCCGCCGGATAATAACGCGCCAGCACCTTTTTCATCCAGGTATCTACCGGAAACGCCGCCATCTGCCCGAACCCAAACAGCAGGACGCATTCCGCCACCTTCGGGCCAACGCCCTTGATTTTCCGCAGTTCGTCCCGCGCCGCCGGAAGTTCCATCCGGCCGACGGCATCCAGATCCAGCCGGCCGGCCGCAACCCGCTGGGCGCAATCCAGCAGATAACCGTCCCGATAGCCCAGCCCCAGCTCGGAAAGCCCCGACAGCCCGCAGGATGCCAGCCGTTCCGCCGTCGGGAAGCCATAAATCCCCTCCCCCAGCTCTTCTCCCCATTTCCGGCAAAGCCGCTCGATGCTCCCTTTAATCCGAGGGATGTTGTTGTTCTGGGAAATCAGGAAGGAGATCAGGGTTTCAAAGCGGTCCTGCCGGAGTACCCGGATTCCCGGTGCATAACCCACCGCCTGCCGGAGCGTGTCGTCCTCTGCAAATGCCGCATGAATGGCCGCATAATCGGTATCCAGTGCAAAATAGGGAACCCAGTCCCGCCGGAATTCCGCTTCATCCATCTCTTTGATCCGTACCCAGCCGGGCTGCTGCTCCAATTCCAGCAGCCTCCCTTGGGCAATCCCCCGCGTTACCGTCCCGGAAATCCGGGAAAACCGGAAGCACTGTCCGCAGTCCAGCGTCACGCCAAAATCCAATTCCTGGGGCGTGATATGCAAAATGAGGTCTTTTCCCTGCTGTTCCAGCCGCAGCATCCTCTCAATCTCCTTTATCCTCGTTTCAGCAGGCGAACGCTGCCGGTTTTTATCAAACTTTCATTTATTATACTTGAATGCAGGAGGTTTTTCAAGATGCGAGAATCCATTTACACCATCCCGTTAAACGATGTATTCGCCCCCAAATGCGGCTGCCCGGTCTGCCGGCTGGAGGAACTGCTGGAATCCCGCTGTACCGAATATATCATGGGGGCCGCTATGATGGAGCCGGATATCCGGATCGAAACCAACCATTATGGTTTCTGTCAAAAGCATTTTGGCCAGCTGGCCTCCCAAAAGAACCGCCTCTCCCTGGCGCTGATGCTGGAAACCCATCTGGACGAGCTGATGGAACAGCATATGCCCCACAAATTCAAAAAAGGGGAGCCCGGCCCGGACGAAACCTGCTTCGTCTGCAAGGAGATCGCCGCCGCTTTGGACAAAATGCTGGAAACCACCGTCAAGCTGTTTACCACAGACGAAGATTTCCGGCAGCTCCTGCTCGGGCAGGATTATTTCTGCTATCGGCATTATACCCAGCTTTGCCGGAAAGCAGAATCCAGCCTGAACCGGAAACAAGCGGCCGGTTTCATTGGCCCGCTCACCCAGAAAGTCAAGGCAGATGCCGCCGCATTGCGGGAAGACGTCCATGACTTTACCATGACCTTCGACTACCGGAGCGCTGGGAATGCCAATACCGAAGAACGGCTGAAAACGGCAGTTGAACGCGCCATCCGTTTTTTAGAATAAACCCCATTGCAGAAAGGAAAAGAACATGGATTTTTTAGAATTAGCAAAAAAAAGATATTCGGTGCGGCATTTCAAGGAGGAGCCGATCCCTCAAGCCATGATCGACCAGATCCTTATGGCGGGAAGCGCCGCGCCGACCGCCCACAACAACCAGCCTCAGGAAATCCTCGTGATCCAATCGCCCGAGGGGCTTCAGACCTTGAAAAAATGTACGGAATGCCACTATCAGGCGCCCCTTGCTTTTATTATCTGCTATGACAAAGAAAAGTGCTGGAAACGAACCTATGACCATCAAAGCAGCGGCGATATAGACGCCAGTATCGTGGCAACGCACATGATGCTGGCCGCAACGGCGCTTGGCATAGGATCCACCTGGGTCATGTATTTTATTCCGGAAGCCGTCAGGGTTGAGTTTGAGCTGCTGGATCATATTGAGCCTACCGCCATTTTGGTGATGGGATATGCAGATGCCAAGCCTTCAGAAAATCATACAAAACGGCGGGCGATAAAGGACTATGTTTCCTATCGGTAAGAACCGGCCCTTCTTTCAAGCCCGGAAAAATATTGAGGCCCATACCGTGGGCAAGCATCAAGGACAATAGCGAACAGTGGTTCAAAAATCAATCCGCTTGAGAAGGCCGCGCATAACACCTTAGCCAATTCCGATCCTGGATATTGTGAAAGCTCTGCGATAGATATTACTTTCGAACTGAAAGGTCGGAAGTAATATCTGCCATGTTTTGCAGTTGCCGCCGTAAACGGCTCAAATCAAATGTATTATATTTCCGAATTTTTAATTCGGAAATATAATACCAACGGTTGGAGGCCTCATCCTCCTGCGTCCAAACTTCGCAATACCGGATCCCTTTCCTGCTCAGCTGCTTCTCCGCTTCCTCCCACAGGGAAACGGCAACATGGTTCCGACGGTATTCCGGCAGTACAGCCAAATGCCAAATGACTGCCCCGCTTTCCCTGCCCGCCACGCATAGGCTCCCTGCTTCCGGTTCAATTTCAATATCTATCAAGCCAATGATTTTCCCGGCATCTCAGCCACTCCTGTTCATCGCTTTCGATATAATTTCTGATCAGCATACTTCCTCCAAATTTGTACAAACCGGCTTCTTTCCCCTATTTCATCGGTTTCTTTCTCTTCATGATATCATAAACAAAAGCAGCAAACGCCAATACCAGCAGCACAAATACCGTCAGCAGATCCCATAAGTCCAGAATCGGCTCCGCAATCATTTTGGACAGCACAACGTTGATGATAAATAGAAACGGAACCGCCAATAAAAAGGTAATCCCCCAAGCCATCCATGTCCTGGTTTTTCCAAGCCGGTTAAAGACAGCGGCAGTTAGCCACAGAAATACGGTTGAAATGGCCGCCATTGCCGTACCAATGGAAAATACCCCGCTA
>CANSRB010000089.1 GCA_947649285.1 uncultured Clostridia bacterium | reverse complement strand
AGAAAAGGAGGTGCCCGGCGCAGGGTCTTGTCCCCGAAGGGGGCGGCATGAGCCTCGCATTGGAATCGCGGCTTTGCCGCGACAGGGCGCGGGGTCTTGTCCCTGAAGGGGGCGGAGCCTCGCATTCAGACCGGGACGAGGCATTTCTTCCCCATAAAATCTCTAGCCAATTTTTCTATGCGGGGAACTTCCTTTGTTGATTTCAGCCGTTCATCCAGACTTTTTCGTTTTCATGCCGGCGGGGACGTTCCATTAGGTCCTGCAGGGCCTGGGCAGCGGGTTTCCCCTCGGTCAGCACCAGGTAAAGCTCGGTGGTGATCGGCATTTCCACGTTATATTTGCGGCTGAGGGCATAGGCGGCTTTGTCTGCGCTGCAGCCCTCTACCGTCATGCCGACCCGGCGGACGGCTTCCTCGGCGGAAAGCCCTTCCCCAATCAGGATGCCGGCCCGGCGGTTGCGGGAGTGCATACTCGTACAGGTGACGATTAAATCTCCCATCCCGGTCAGGCCGGTAAAGGTTTCCGGCTGGGCGCCCATTTTTACGCCGAGCCGCGCGATCTCCGCCAGGCCGCGGGTCATCAGCGCCGCCTTGGAATTATCGCCCAATCCCATTCCGTCGCAGATCCCGGCGCAGACGGCAATGATATTTTTCAGCGCGCCGCCCAGTTCAACCCCGATGATATCGTCGTTGACATAGACCCGGAGGTTGGTGTTCATCAGTACATCCTGGACATATTCGGCGCTGGCACGGTTTTCACAGGCGGCTACAATGGTGGTGGGAACATTGCGGGCGATCTCCTCGGCGTGGGAAGGCCCGGACAGGACGACAATCGGATGCTCAGGCAGTTCTTCCGTCAAGACCTGGCTTAGCCGGAGCTGGGTGCCTTCTTCAAAGCCTTTGGCGACGTTGGCTACTACTGCGCCCGGCTTCAGATGGGGTGCGATCGCATGGGCGGTTTCCCGTACAGCGAAAGAGGGAGGAGCCATCAATATCAGGTCTGCGGATGCGGCGTCGGCCAGGTCGGTCGTCAGATGGATGGAAGAATCCACCGCAATGCCAGGGAGGAGTCTCCGGTTTTCCCCATGCAGGCGGATTTCTTCGATCTCCTCTTTGAATTTGGACCACATACAGACCTCGTGCCCGGATTTGTGCAGCATGACGGCCAATGCCGTCCCGAAGCCGCAGCCCGCGATGAAAATAGATGCCATACGATTGATTTCCTTTCTATTTTTTCTTGAACGAAACCTTGCTTTCCGTGTGCTGGATCAAGCGCTGGATATTGCCTCGGTGCAGCCAGATGACCAGGATCGAGATTGGGAGCGCCATGAAAGCGGGAGTCCAATCCAGCGTGCCCGTCTGGATCAGGCGTACAGCCAGCAGAGCCAGTGGATACGCCACCCCGGCGGCGATTGAGCCGACCGAAATATACCGGGTCGCGGCAGCAAAGGCCAGGAATACCACCAGGCAGATCAGCAGGGACCAGGGGCTAAGGATCAGCATGGCCCCAGCAGATACCAGGATTCCTTTCCCGCCTTTGAACCCATAATAGAGCGGGAACACGTGCCCCAGCAGGGCGGCATAGGAGACCAGAAATTCCATTTCGATCGGGGGAGGGGTCTGGAACAGAAGAGGGAAGAACAGGCGCAGCACCAGCACGGAAATGATCCCCTTGGAAAAATCGCCGAGCAGGGTCAGCACAGCCGCTGTCTTGCCTACCGTGCGGAGGACATTGGTCATTCCGGCGTTCCCGCTGCCATAGGAGCGGATGTCCCCCTTCCCAAAGAGCCGGGTGATGATAATGGCAAAATTGACGCTCCCCAGCAAATAGCCGAACAGGATACAGGCGCCAAGGAACAGCAGGGAATAAGGGGTCCAGATCATAGCGTTGATGTCCTTTCCGATAATAGTCAAGTGATTGGAGGATGAAAAACTTATTTGGTGTCCTTGTCGTCGCGTTCCCGGACGACAAACTGGATCGGGGTCCCGGTTAACTGGAAGGTTTCCCGGATCTGGTTTTCCAGATAGCGGCGGTAGCTGAAGTGGAACAGCTCCGCCCGGTTGACGAAGCAGACAAATACCGGCGGCTTGGTTGAGGCCTGAGTCATATAGTAAATTTTCAGCCGTTTCCCTTTGTCCGACGGGGGCTGCACCCGGGCAGTGGCGTAGGCGAGCAGGTCGTTGAGCTTGCCGGTGGTGATCCGGACCGCGTTGTTCCGCGCGGTTTCGTTGATCGCCTCATACAGCTTGGGGATCCGCTGGCCGGTCAGCGCCGAAATAAAGAGGATCGGGGCGTAGGACATAAAGCTGAAATCCTGTTCCAGTTTCTTGCGGAATTCCTGCATGGTTTTGTCGTCCTTTTCAATCGCATCCCATTTGTTGACCGCGATGACGCAGGCTTTACCGGCCTCGTGGGCATATCCGGCGATTTTGGAATCCTGTTCCGTGAAGCCCTCGGCCGCGTCGATCATGATGACGCAGACATCTGCGCGGTCTACGGCCATATAGGCGCGCAGCACGCTGTAATGCTCGATTTTCTCTAGGATTTTGGATTTCCGCCGGATGCCGGCTGTATCGATAAAGACATATTTCCCATATTCGTTTTCAATGATGGTGTCGGTCGCGTCCCGGGTGGTGCCCGCAATGTGGGATACAATCATGCGTTCATCCCCGGCCAGCCGGTTGACCAGGGAGGATTTCCCGGCGTTCGGCCGCCCTATGATGGCGACTTTGGTATATTCATCGCTGTATTCTTCTTCGGCCTCCATCTGGATATGGGAGAATACCCCATCCAGCAGGTCGCCGGTTCCGTGCCCGTGTGCGGCAGAAACCGGGAAAATCTCCCCCAGGCCCAGGTTATAGAATTCATAGAACTCCGGCGGGGGATCCCCGACAGAATCGCACTTATTGACGCAGACCACCACAGGTTTCCCGCTTTTTTGCAGGATGAGGGCGACGTCCTGGTCAGTTGCGGTGACGCCGTCCCGTACATCTACGACCAAGATGATGACGTCGGCGCTTTCAATGGCGATTTCCGCCTGGCGCCGCATCTGTGCCAGGATGATATCGTCGCTGGCGGGCTCGATCCCGCCGGTATCCACCAGCAGGAAATAATGGTTCAGCCATTCGCACTCCGCGAAGATCCGGTCCCGGGTGACGCCGGGCGTATCCTCGACAATGGACAGGCGCTGGCCGATCAGTTTATTGAACAGGGTGGATTTGCCGACGTTGGGCCGGCCGACCACTGCAACGGTAGGTTTTGGCATGGGATACCTCTTTCTTTTTGTAAAATAGAGCCTTCCGTGCTTTCACACAGGACGGCTGCCCAGAGAGGACGGGTTCCCCCCGGCAGGGATAAAGAAAAGGCCGCGCCTGTGCGCTTGGCCCGCCTTTTGGATTATCTATTTCTATTATGCCATTTTTCTTGGGAATCGTCAACCGTTCCCCGAAAAAGTTCGCCGGAAGAAAGGAAAAACGGTTCTTCCGGTGGGGAAGAACCGTCAAGACGAAAAAGAAGCATTTTGCAATTATGCTTCTTTTTTGATCACCTGCACGCCTTTGTAATAACCGCAGTTACCGCAAACCTTGTGAGGAGCTTTCAGCTCGCCGCACTGTGTGCACTTGGAAAGCGCGGGCATATCGAGCTTCCATACGCTGGAACGTCTTTTGTCCCGTCTTGCTTTGGATGTTTTTCTCTTTGGAACAGCCATTTTGGCACCTCCTTTAACGATCCGGGAAAGCGTTTGCCGCCCCGGGGCTTATTTCAGCAGTTCGCCCAAGACCGCAAGCCTTGGGTCTATCTCTTTTTCGCTACATTGACAGGGGGTACGGTTCCGGTTTGCGCCGCACTTCGGGCAAAGGCCCTGGCAGTCCTCACTGCACAGGAACTTTGATGGTAGATGAAGCAGGATGTCCGAAAGGGCGAGCTCGTCCAAATCCAAACGGAAATCCGGGACTTCGATATACTCGTCACGATCGGCGGCGTTTTGGGCGACCAGCGTATTCCGGAAAGAAAACGCATAATTGCTCTGGAATTCGTCCATACATCTGTCGCAGGGGAGTTCCATCGAAAACTGAACCGAATAGTCCAGTTCGACAACCCCGGCAGTGTTGAAGACTCTGCCTGTTACATGGACTGGGGAACAGAAGGGATGGAGTGAGAACAGCTCGTACTCCGAAAGATCCAGTTCATATTCAAATGTCTGAACCTCGCCGGCAATTTCAAAAAGCTGTTTTAGTTCCAGTACCATCTTAACACCTCAATCATATGCCTTTCTATTATATCGGATAGGAATCCTCTTGTCAATGATTATTTTGTAAAAAAGCGTCGCCGGCATCTTCCGCATCGAAGCGGCGCTTTAACAGGAAGACCCCTCCAGCGAGCAGGGCGGTAAAGAGGGTGAAAACCAGTTCCAGGCCCCAGACGTCTACACCGAAATAGTAAGGCAGCAGGCCGATCATAGAGTCGATAGCCCCATGCAGCAGGACGGCGAGTAGGAACCAAAACGGGTTCCCCTCCTTCACAGCATAAGAAACTTGAACGCCGGAGTCCAATTTTTCCTTGATTCGTACAGGCCTTTTTGCTCTCACGCTGTATAAAACCAGGACACTGAAACCCATATGGAGGGCCAGCGTAACCAGTCGTTCATACAGCGCCACCCCGATCAGCGGCAGGGTAATCCCGCTCAGCTGTTGGGTCAGCAACTCTATAGTTGCGGCATCTAAGCCGGGGAGGGTGTCCAGCATCCCGTTGTTCAGCATAAAGGCCAGCAGGATGTTGTTCAGGTAGGTCAACCCCAGCAGGGCGATCATTTCCATCCCGGCATGGCCCAATCCAAAAAGCAGGCCGTCTTCAAAACGGCGCTCTTTTTTCAGCACAAAGCGGAAAGCCAGATATCGCCCGGTTTCTTCAAAAATGCCGGCGGTAAGCCCCAGGAACAGGCTGTACAGCCAGGGGATCTGTGCCATTTGCTGGAACCATCCGGTCAGCGGGAGCACAGCCTGGAGCAGGGGGATCCGGGTGAAGAGCTGGAACACGGCGAATACCGCCATTCCAATAAAAAAGGGCTTCACGGAGCGGCAGAACCGTTTCCGCATCCAAATCAGTCCTCCGAAAGGGAGAACCAGGGAGAAAAGCATTCCTCCTGCCAGCCCGAATAAAACGTCTGTCCCAATCATTCTGCATCCTGCTTTCCTGTTTTGAACTCAGGATAGCACATTCCATTTAGGATTTCAAGGGGGAGTTCCGTAAAACGGTTTGGTTCAGTGCCTTGGCGATCAGCGCGGCCAGCAGGCATTTCAGCAGATCAAGCGGGATGAAAGGCAGGACACCGCTTGCCAAAGCAGCCAGGAAAGGGATCTTCAGCGAGAACATCATCCAGAGCGCGCCGCAGAGATACAGCAGCGGAAGCCCAATCAGAACCGATACCGCGGCCTGCCGCCAAAACTGGTTGCGGTTTCCCTTCAGCCAAGCGATCAGCGGGGCGATCAGCAAAAAACCGAAAATAAAACCGCCGGTTGGGCCGAACAGCTTGCCCAGCCCGCCGGCTCCGCCCGAGAAAACCGGAAGCCCGCAGGCACCCATCATCAGGTAAACGCCGACGGCCCCAGCCGCCTGTTTCGGGGTAAGGAGCAGGCCTGTCAGTACGATGGCGATGGTCTGTGCGGTAAAGGGGATGGTTGTAAAGGGCAGCGGGATGGAGATAAAAGCCGATACACAGAGCAGTGCGGCGCAAAGGCTCATTCGGGTCAGCGCTTGGACGGAGAATTTTTTCCCTATCTGCGTGCTGCCCTCCTTCTGGAATGAGAGGCTGCCCTCCTCTTTAAGCAGCAGATCGTTTTCTTCTTGAACTTGTTCCGGTTTTCCTTTAATAAATTGCATGTTGTCCTCGCTTTCCGGCGGTTTTCCGCCTTGGATGATGGAAAATAGGAGCCTAGTATAATCCTATTTCTTGATAAAAAGATGAAACTCTTTTATCGCGGCGTGATGCGCCGTCGGACCGCATTCTGCGGCTCAATAAAACGATGCAGTTGTTTTATTGAGCATTAGTATAACAGGAGGAACGGCAAATGTCAACTTATATTTTGATAATGGTTTACATTTATCTGGCATTTGAGGAATAAAAAACTGAATTTAAGGGAAAGGGGTGAATTTTTCATTTCGGAATCTTGCAATTTCGTCTGAAAAGGTGCAAAATAAGAATAAACGAATTTTGAGAACCTGTATGTATAGCCGGGGATGCCGGATTGCCGAGGGTTTTTCTGGATGTACATACAGGTTCTGACAGCAAAGGTGGGTATGCGCCATGTTTTCACGGAAAGAACTGACCCGGCTGATTGTCCCCCTGGTGATCGAACAGCTGCTGGCGGTGACGATCGGCATCGCCGATACCATCATGGTGGCCAGCTGCGGGGAAGCGGCCGTTTCCGGTGTATCATTGGTAGACAGCATCAATATTCTGCTTATCAACATTTTTTCGGCGCTGGCTACCGGCGGCGCCATTGTCTCTTCCCAGTATATCGGGCGGGATGACCGGGAAAATGCCAGTGTTTCAGCAAAAACGCTGATCTATGCTTCCGCGCTGCTGGCACTGCTGATCGGGGTATTCTGCCTGGTCCTGCGGGGGCCCTTGCTACATCTGATTTTTGGGGATGTGGAAGCGGAGGTTATGGCGAATTGCCAGACGTATTTCTGGCTTTCCGCCCTTTCATATCCGTTTTGGCCGTCTATAATGCCGGCGCCGCCCTGTTCCGGACGATGGGGAACTCCAAAATTTCCATGCTGACTTCTATCCTGATGAATCTGGTAAATCTCGGCGGAAATGCCCTGCTGATTTATGGCTTCCAGATGGGGGTAGCGGGTGCGGCTACAGCTACGCTGGTTTCCCGGATCCTGGGGGCGGTGCTGATTACCATTCTCCTGCTCAGGCAGCAGGGGATCATTCAGATCGACCGCCTGTTTTACCCGGAGTTCCGCCCGGATATGCTGAAAAAGATCCTCCAGATCGGCGTTCCGAACGGGCTGGAAAGCGGGATGTTCCAGATTGGGAAGATCCTGGTGCAAAGCCTGGTTGCATCCTTTGGCACAGCGGCAATTGCCGCGAACGCGGTAGCCGGCAATATCGCCGGGATCCCGCTGATCCCTGGGAATGCGGTCGGTTTGGCGATGATTACCGTGGTGGGCCAATGCGTCGGCGCGCAGAATTATCCCGAGGCGAAAAAATACACCCTCAAGCTGACAGGGCTGACCTATGCGGCTATGGGGGCGTTGGAAATCCTGCTTCTGCTGATCCTGAACCCGGTGCTCTCCATTTACCAGCTCCAGCCGGAAACGGCGGAATTGGCCCGGATAATCCTGGTTTATCACAGCATTGTTTCCATTTTTATCTGGCCGGGCGCGTTTGTCCTGCCGAATGGGCTGCGTGCGGCAGGCGACGTCAAGTTTACGATGCTGGTGTCGGTTTTCTCCATGTGGGTTTTCCGCATTGCGCTTAGTTATGTCATCGCCCAGTGGATGAACTGGGGCGTGTTCGGTGTTTGGGTAGCCATGACGATTGACTGGGTCGTCCGGATCATTTTCTTCGGGGTCCGGTTTTTCAATGGGAAGTGGCAGAACCGGCAGATCATTTGACGGCAGGGCGGAGCT
>CANSRB010000088.1 GCA_947649285.1 uncultured Clostridia bacterium | reverse complement strand
ACGCAGTGAAATTTGTCAATGAAAACGGCGTGATTGAGTTCGGGATTGAAGAACGAGGCGATGTTACCTGGGTTCAGGTAAAAAACAGCGGGGAAGGCTTGTCGAAAGAAGAGCTGCCTAAAATTTTTGACCGCTTTTATAAAACGGATAAATCCCGCGGGCTGGATAAAAACGGTGTGGGACTGGGGCTGTATATCGTGCGTTCCGTCGTGAACCTGCATGGCGGTGAAATCCTGGTCAACAGTGTAAAAGGGGAGTATGTGGAGTTTGTTTTTTCGATTCCGCACCGTCATCCCCATCCCAAGCCGCTGCCAAAATTCAAGAAAAATTCATAATTTTTCGGAAAGCTTTCATGCTTCTTCCACGACTTTTCCAAATCCGGCGGGTATAATAGAACCAGTATGGCTGAAAACACCCTTTATGTTTTCGGCAGTCCCCGCTGCAGGAATGCGGATGATAGGCAAAAGGGAAGAATCTCCCAGCAGGGGAATTTCCGAAAAACGGGCGCGAAAGGAAGGAACCATTGATGAACGAGCAGAATGAAGGGTTTGAAACCGGCGGCACACCGCCGGAACCCCAGCAGGATCCCGGGTATCAGCCGGATTTTATCCTGAAAGAAGAACCAAAGCCGGAGGTACAGGAGCCGGATCCCCCGCAGGTCTATGCCCATCCCTCCAATATGCCGGGATGGGGGGAGCCGCCGCAGGACGACGGATGGGCTTCGGCCGAATACGGGCCCATTGAGCACGGGAGGAAGGCTGGCCGGGCACCGAAAGCCTCCAAGCCGCCCCGGAAACCTAAACCGCCCCGGGAGAAAAAGCCCGGCAGCGGCTATAAGGTGCTAGCTATTGTGATGACGGCTCTGTTTGTGCTTTCCATCGGCGGGTTCGGCAGCTATATTCTTTATGATATCAGCCAGAATCGCCCGGAGGATGGACCGCCCGTTTCCGCTCCCACGGCTGGGAATACCGAGGGGGAGATCGACATCAACAACATCCCGCGCGAGGAGGAACCGGAGGAACCCCCGCTCACCGGTGGGAAAATGACGAACAACGAGATTTATCAGGCGGTGGAGCCGGCCGTGGTCGGGGTGGTCTGTTACCGAAAAGAAACTATCGGCACCCAGCTGGCCGGGCAGGGCTCGGGCGTTGCCTTTTCGGAAGAAGGATATATTGTCACCAATGCCCATGTAGTCAAAGACAAGCTTACCGGCCAGGGGTTTGAGAAAATCCAGGTTATCCTGAGCAGCGGCGAAAAATATGACGGGCAGCTGATCGGGATGGATGAGCAGACGGATCTGGCGGTTTTGCAGATCCAGGCAGAGAACCTGACCATTGCGACCTTCGGCAATTCGGACCAGCTGCTGGTTGGGGATAAAGCCATCGTGATCGGTAATCCCAGCGGCGTGGCCTTTGCAGGAAGCTTTACCCAGGGGACCATCTCGGCCCTTAACCGCCTGGTTGATGTGGAAGGGCGCAAGAGTGAATATATCCAGACTGACGCGGCGATCAATCCGGGAAATTCCGGCGGCGCGCTGGTGAATGAATATGGCCAGGTGGTCGGCATTACCACGGCTAAGCTGGCTGGGGAGGATTATGAAGGCGTGGGGTTTGCGATCCCGATCAACAACGCTAAGCCGATCATTGATTCCCTGATTAACGACGGATGGGTGCGCGGCCGGGTCAAAATCGGTATCACCTACCGCGAAATTCCGGAATCCACCTCGATTTACGGCAATATCCCGCGGGGCCTGCGGGTAATCAGCATTGAAGAGGGCTATGATATTTCTACCAAGGATGTTCAGGGCGGGGATATTATCACGCATATGGATGGCCAGGAGGTTTGGAACGCCGACGATGTAGCCGCTGTTTTAGAGGGCAAGTCGCCCGGGGAAACGCTGGAGCTGACCATTTACCGGGCGGGCGTGGGGAGCAATCCGCGTACCTTTACGGTTTCGATCATCCTTTCTGAAAAGCAGGGCGGGTAGGCCGGAGCTCCTTTTATACGTGAAGAAGCGCAGGGGAACCCTGCAAAAAAGCCGCCCATCCGGGCGGCTTTTTTGTTTATGCGAAGCGGCAGGGCTTCGCTTGGGCGAAACGGCGGGGCTGATTTGCAGGCTTTAGAGTCTGTTTGAAAACTCCGAAACACTGTCTGTTTTGCCCAGAAATGATGGTTTCGGCGTCAAAAATCCTCGAAAGGCGGCAGCATTTCTTGCGGTTTTTTCCTTGAACTCACTCATTTCTGACCAAAAATCCAGCATTTCTCCGGTTTTCAAACAGACTCTAGGCCACCCCTCCGGCGACCCTCTCCGCGGAATTTCATCTTCAAAGCTTTTCGCAGGCCGCGCCTGTGTGCTTTGCAGCTGATTCTCTACCGCGTTCAGCGCGTTCCCCCTATTCTATGCGGGAGAAGGCCGGATGGTTCTTCCAAAGGCTTACCGGATTCCGGACAAGAGCTGGCAGGCAAAGACAATGGCGGGGATCGTTACAATGCAGCAGACGTTGGAAAGGGTCAGGATCCTCAGGGCATGGACGCTGTCCTTCTCCAGCTTTTGGGCAAATAAAAGGGTCGTCACCGCAGGGGGGCAGGCGGTGGATACCAGATTGACCAGGATCAGCTCCTGCGGGAGGGGCAGGAAGGTATAAGCAGCCAGAGCGACAGCCGGTACCAGCAGGCAGGAAAACAGCATGACCATCCAAACACGGGGAGAGGTGAAGGCTTCCCGGATCCGTGTTTCCGCAAGGGAAATCCCGGTGATCAGCATGGCAAGGGGCGTGTTCAGCGAAGCCAGATAGCCGACGCTTTCCCCCAGTACGCCGGGGAAGCGGATCCGGAAGAAAAACAGGGCCCCGCCCGCTACGACGGCCAAAACTACCGGCGAGAGAAAGGCTTTTTTCAGCGCGGACTTGTCCCGCTTGCCGGACATCAGGATATAGCCGTGCGTCCAGGAAAGAATGTTGAATACAGCCAGGTAAGCGCTTGCATAGAAAACGCCCTCGCTGCCGAACAGCGCTTGGATCAGCGGCAGCGCCATGAACCCGCAGTTGGAGTAAATCATGCTGAATCGTTCAATAGGGGCGCGGCCGTCCTGCCTGTCCCGGATCAGCAGATAGGAAAGTCCTATCGCGATCAGGTGGCTGGCGATTCCCAGCAGGAACGCATAGCCCAGGTTCCGGGCCAGCGCCGGGTCGAAATCCATCTGGAAGGCGTGCAGCACAACCATGGGGTTAACCAGGTAAAGCAGGATATTCGTCATCTGCTGTTTGCCCTCGGAACTGACCAGCCGGGTTTTCCGGCAGAGATATCCGGCAGCCATCAGAAGGAACATGATGCAGACTTGGCGGAAAACAGTAAAAGCTAATTCCATAAATAAAACTTCCTTTTTGGGGGGAAAAATTCCCGGGAGCATCCCGGCCCTTTTTTCATTATAATGCCAAATTGGAAAAAGGCAATCTTTTTCCTGAAGCTGTGTATAAAAAATAAGGAGGGATTTGCGAAAGTTTGGGGTAAAAAATGCCGGAGAACTTGACGGAGAAAGGCGAATCGAGTACAATAAAGTTGAACTTGTCCGCCCGTGTGCGGATTTTGTGTCGATGAAGAATGGGATGCACAAGAATAAGCCGGCTTTTCCCTGTATCCGGCAGCAGGGAGAGAACCAACGGACCTTCTGCCGGAGAATGGAGCCCTGTTTGGAAAAAATTATCTCCCCTTCGATCCTGTCCGCCGACTTTGCCAATCTCCAGCAGGAAATCGAACGGGTGCAAAATGCGGAATGGCTGCATCTGGATGTGATGGACGGGCATTTTGTCCCTAACCTGACCATCGGGCCGCCGGTAATCCGTTCACTGCGGCAGGTTACCCGCCATGTGCTTGACGTCCATCTGATGATCAGCAACCCGCTGTTTTATGCCGGGGAATTTGCCCGTGCCGGCGCGGATCTGATCTGCTTTCACCTGGAATCGGATTCCGATCCGTCCCATGTGATTGATAAGATCCGGCGGTATGGGAAGAAAGCAGGCCTGGCCATCAAGCCGGGAACACCGGCCAGCGCGCTGACGCCCTATCTCAGCCAACTGGACATGGTGCTGGTGATGACCGTGGAGCCGGGATTCGGCGGGCAGGCCTTTATGTATGAAATGCTTCCCAAGCTGCGGGAGGTACGGGAGATCGTGGACCGTTCGGGCAATCCGGATCTGCTGGTACAGGTGGACGGGGGCGTCAAAGCGGAGACTGGCCGTCTTTGCGCGGAGGCCGGCGCGGATGTGCTGGTGGCGGGCTCGTTTATTTTTGGGCATGAGGATCCTGCCGCACAGGTGGAATTGCTGCGCCAGTGTTAGAACCAGTATTCATAGACGGGGACGGCCAGATGGCCGATGGATTTTCCCGGCAGGCAAGGCGATTTTTGGTGGTTATACTAACGTATGGCAAGAACAATGAATGCCGTATGCCAGGAAAAAGACCCGCCAGACAGTGTTTTCTGGTTGTGAATACAGGTTCTTAGGACGGGGCTTCCCCCGGCGGCGATAGATAGCGGGCGAACTGCTGCATGGCGTCTTCTTCCAGCAGGAGTGTGCCATGCTCCTTGACTGCTGCGGAACAGACCGCCCCTTTCCCGTAAAACTGCCCGTATTCTTCCAGCAGGCGGCGGATTTCGCGGTCCATCCGGAAATAGGTATAGACTAGCAGGAGATACTGCCCTTGGTGGGAATACAGGGAGGTTTTCAGGATGGCATGGCCGAAGTGCCGGTTGAGCCGGCAGCAGAGCTGTGCCAAGGTTTCCGCTTCGGGAAAAGCAAAGATCAGCGGGGTGTCAAAGCTGTGCTTTGAAGCATTCCGCCCGGTTTGTTCCAGCAGGTTCAGGTAAAGGATACAGCCGCCGTCTGCGTAGGGGAAGGCTTCGATAAACAGCTTCCCGCTGGAGCAGTCGACACCTGTCTGGATCCGGATCTCCTCCAGAAGCTGGCGGACAACCCGCCGGGTCTGGGGATTTTGATAATCCATTTCCTCATAAGTAATGCCAAGACCCGCCATATCCCGGCTGGAGAGCACCAGCTTGATGGTTTTTTCGTCGAGCGTTTCAATATGCAATAGGAATCCCCCCTTTACTGCGGATATTCTGATTATATGAACCGGTCGGCGGCTTCATCACTGCCGGAAAGGCCGGGTGAATCAAAACGATTAAGCCGGCGTCGGCTGCCGGCAGAATGGAGCATGTATGCAACAGACATCAATTTCCAAATCTTTTGCGGTCCCGGCTCAGCCCCCGAAGCCGTCCTCCCCTTATCTGGATGTGACGGTAACGCTGCTGGCACTGCTGGTGATGCCGCTTTACCTTTTTGGTGTGCGTACCCTTTGGCACGCCCTGACGGCCGTGCTGGCGGGATTGACGGCAGAATATATCGGGGTACGGCTTTGCGGGGAAAAGAGGATCCCTGCCGGGGACTTCTCCTGGATAGTGACCGCCCTGAGCACGGTGATGCTGATGCCGGTAAGCGCCCCGCTTTGGATTACCGGGGTGAGCGTGGTGCTGGGATTGTGCATTGCCAAGCATCCTTTTGGCGGAACGGGGAAGAATATTTTTAACCCGGCGGCGGTGGGGGTTGCTTTCTGCGCGATCTGCTGGCCCGGGCAGGTCCTCCATTATCCCATCCCGCTGACGACGCAAGGGATCAGCGACCCTGCGTTGTACCAGTATTCCGGCTCAATTGAAAGCTTTCTGCGTGTAAACGGCACGCCCCAGATTGATTATTTTGATATTCTGTTGGGTAAGTTTTCGGGGCCGATGGGTGCGACCTGCATGATTGTGCTGGGCTGCTGCCTGTTTTACCTTCTGCTCCGGAAAAAAGTTTCCCCCCGGGTGGTTTTTTCCATGTATCTGGTCATTTTCCTGATCGCGGTGTTTTCCCCCCGGCTGGTTTCAGGAAGGAAGGCGTCGGTTATTTTTGAGTTTGCCTCGGGCGGCATGGTGTTCGGCAGCATTTTTATGGCGAATGATCCGGCTACCCTTCCCCGGACCAAAGGCGGGCAGGTGTATTACGGGCTTTTGCTGGGGCTGCTGGTGATGGTCCTGCGTCATATCGGCGCTATGGATTTGGAGATCGTCTATGCGATCCTGTTAGCTAACCTGTTCTCCACCTCCTGCGACCGCTGGTCAACGATGCTCCGGGCCGGCTGGAAGCGGATACGGCAGGAGCCAAAGCTGAAAGTGACGATCATCAACGCCAATACTGCACCGGCAGGGGATTTGCCCGGGAAGGGAGGAAAGCCGAATGCGTAGAACCTTTTATCAGCGGAACCAGCCGTTCCTGGATCGTTTGTTTGCTTTTATTCTGCATAACCCGGTGTTGGAGCGGGGGCTGGTGCTGGCGCCGATTGTGGTTGCCGCTTATAATGTCCAAAATGCCCTGATCCTCGGGGTATCTTTTGCCCTGATTACCTTTATTACGGTATTCCTCTCGTCGCTTCTGCCCCAGAAAATTCCGTATGTTTTCCGAGTGATTTTTTATGCGCTGCTGGCCTGTGCGGTATTCGTTCCGACAGCGATGATGATGGACTGGATGTTTGCGGAATCGGTTGTCAATATCGGCGTATTCCTGCCGCTGCTGGTGGCCAATTCGCTGATTGTGGTGAAAAGTGAAACCCGTTTTCACCAACACCCTACTTTCGGAAGAATGATAGGCGACTTGTTTTCCAATGTGCTGGGCTTTCTGCTGGTGATCCTGCTGGTAGGGCTGTGCCGGGAATGGCTGGCCAATGGGTTTTCCCTTATGCGGACAGCAGAGGGCAGTTTCAGTGTTCCGGCGGCAGCCCTGCCCTTTACAGGCTTTTTCCTGATCGGGCTGCTGGCGGCTCTGGTAAAAAAAATCCGGGGACGGCTGGAAAATCCGCAGTCCCGGAAATCCGAACAGCGGGAAGAATTTCTCGCTTCACAGCAGCAGAAATAAGGGGGTGTCTGCACTGAACAGCTTTTTTGAGGTCGTGTTCACTTTTTTCCAGGAGATGTTCACCTATGCGTTAATTGCCATTTTCTTGGAAAACACGATTTTTTCCCGTGCCCTTGGCACATCAACGGCGCTGTACGTCATCCGCAAAAAATTTAATATCTTCCTGTTCGGCGGCGTGATGACCCTGATTATGGCGGCGGCTTCGGTTTTGACCTATTTGGCTTACCCCTTTTTGAAAGGGCTGAGTTTTTCTTATTATATCGTACCTCCGGTTTTTGTGGCCATCATTGGCGTGGTTTACGTGGGGGCGCTGCTTTTAACCCGGAGCCTGGTACACAAACGGAGGGAAGAAATCCTCCAGCTGATCCATGTATCGGCGTTCAACTGTGCGGTACTGGGCGCGCTGCTGCTGGCGACGGGGATCCCCTTTGCCGGTTTCGGCGTTTACCTGGGCTTTGGGGTCGGCTCGGCGATTGGGTTTACCTTTGCGGCTTACCTGATCTCGATTGCGTCGGACCGCCTGAACTCGGAAGATATCCCGCCTGCTTTCCGCGGGTTCCCGATTACGCTGATCTATATCGGTATTATTTCGCTGGCTTTGTATGGACTGATCGGGCATACCCTACCCTTCTAAAGGTGGGAATTCGACTTTTTTACTAACTTTAGAAAGAAAAATATAAGAAGATTCGTCGGGTTGCTTGCAGGATTCCTTTTTTTGTGGTATGATATCATCATACACTTAAAAAATACAAATGCGTCTATGAAAGTTATAGTCAACGCACTTGAAAAGAAGCATTGGCTTCTTTTCAACACTGCGGCATGA
>CANSRB010000087.1 GCA_947649285.1 uncultured Clostridia bacterium | reverse complement strand
TAGGGAATCTTTTCCGGGTCGCGCCCCGCTGTAAAATAGCCGCCCTCCATCCAGAATTGATAGATGCGGTCCTCAAAATTTTGAGGATCATAGGTTTTTTCCAACTGCTTTCGCATTCCTTCTGCTCCTTTCCTGCTAAACAAAACCGCCCTAAGCAATCTGCTTAGGGCGGAAATACTCCGTGTTACCACCTAAATTCGGGAAATCTCCCGCACTCTGCCGGCACAGCCATGCCGTTTCCCTATAACGGGAGAATCCCGTTGAAGCCTACTGGGAAGAACCCTTCCGTTCGGTTCAAGGCTCCAGGGCTACCTTCCGACGCTTTTCTTCCCAAGGCTTGCAGAAACCGCCTTTTCTCTGAAGGGATCCCAGCGCGTACTCCTCCCCATCACAGCCGTTTGGCTATTGCTGTTATTATAGCCTGTATTCGCCCGGTTTGTCAAGAGTTTTGCAGGAGATTTCCAGCCGGGAAACCGGGACGGGGCGGATCACAGCCCGCCACTCGATAGAACATCCCACTCCTCGCTGATTTGTGGGACCCCGATCAGCGTAGGCGACCGGGTTGCAGACCATAGGAGCCTCTGCTTCTAGGGTATCACAGAAGGCTGGCCTGGTATTAGACTAATTTTTCCGGGCGGTTTTACATTTTATAAAACGCGCGGGATGACAGTCCCGCTTCCAAAATATCCCTTGGCAAAAAACCGGGAAATATTGTATAATGCTCCTAAAAGCATTGAAAGAACCCCCATTCCAGGAGAATTCGATAAAGGAAGGAAAACTATGAAAAAACAATGGATCCCAAAGGTTACACGATCGTTAGCCGCACTGCTGGCCATCTTGATCCTCTGGACGCTCTGGGGGAATACGGCGCTGATGACCCATCGGACCACCATTTCCAGCAGCCGGATCCCCTCCGCCTTTTCCGGGTTCCGGATCGCTCAGATATCCGACCTGCACAACGCGGAATTCGGAGAAGAAAACGCCAGGCTGCTCCAAATGCTCGCTGAATGCCAGCCCAGCCTGATCGCTGTCACCGGGGATTTGATCGACTCCCGACGCACCAATCGCACCAATCTGGAAGCCGCCCTGCATTTTGCCCGGAAAGCCACACAGATCGCGCCGGTTTATTATGTGACCGGCAACCACGAAGCCCTCTCCCCCCAATACAGCGAGCTTAAAGCAGGACTGGAGGAAGCCGGGGTTATCCTGCTGGAGGACAAAGCGATACAGTTGGAACAGGAAGGAGAAAAAATCACCCTGATTGGCCTTTCGGATCCGAGTTTTACCATTCCGGACGACCGACTCGGGGAAGTCCCGGCCATGATCCGCACCAAGTTGGATCGTCTGGCTGATCCGGAGGAAGGCAGCTATACCATCCTGCTTTCCCACCGGCCCGAGCTGTTTGATGTCTACGCCGCCAGCCAAATCGACCTGGTGTTCAGCGGCCACGCACATGGAGGGCAATTCCGGCTTCCCTGGATCGGCGGCCTGGTGGCTCCCAATCAGGGACTATTCCCGCAATATGATGCGGGCCTGTATACCAGCGGCAGTACCCAAATGTTCGTCAGCCGAGGGATCGGGAACAGCATCATCCCCCTGCGGTTCAACAACCGGCCGGAAATTGTCGTAGCCGAGCTGATCTCCAAAAGAAACCCCTGACGCATCATTCCACCCGCAGCGCTTCTACCCGTGCAGCGTCCGGCGTTACGTAGGCCGTGGAATAATCGGTAAAAATCACCATGCCAGGCTTGGCCCCATTCGGCTTCTTGACATATTTCACCCGGGTATAATCCACCGCGACCTGGGCCGACGAACGCCCTTTGGAATTATAGGCCGCAATCATGGCTGCTTCGGTGATGGCCTGATCTGAAAATTCCCGTCCTTCCGACTGGATAATGACATGGGAACCGGCCAGCCCCTGGGTATGCAGCCAGAGGTCGTAATTCTTGGCGGTTTTCATCGTGAGCTGATCGTTCTGCTTGTTATTCCGCCCGCACAAAATCGAAAAGCCATCGCTGGAGCGGTAACGCAGGGGCGGCTGCGCTTTCACCGAACGGCCTCTCCTGCGGGGCGCCCGGATATAGCCTTGCTCCGCCAGCTCCTCCCGGATTTCCAGCAGCTCGCTCTCCCCTTGAGTGCGGGAAACCGCATCGAACACGCTGTCCAGATAATCCAGCTCCTGCCGGGATTTTTCCATCAGCTCCCGCAGCATTTCCTCCGCCGTGGCGGCTTTGCGGTATTCCGCGTAATATTTCTGGGCATTCTGGGCAGGCGTCAGACGGGCATCCAGCTTGATTTCCAGTTCCGGGCAGTCTTCCTCATAAAAATTCTGCACCGTCACACTCCGGTCGCCTTTCTGCATGGCGTAGAGGTTCGCATTCAGCAAATCTCCATACATTTTCAAGCGGTTACGGTCGGCACATTGGCGGAGTTCCTCCTCCTGAAGGGCCAGTTTGCGGGTGATCCGGTCCGTCGTATTGACCAGCAGCTTGAGCAGATCATGAGAGCGCTGCTTCATCCGGCTTTGCTGGTCGCGGTCGGCATAAAAGCTGTCCAGCAGCTGGCTGGGTGATTCAAAAACCCGCTTCTCCACCCCGGAGCCATATTGGGCGATATCCATCAGGGTGAAGTCCCGGATATTCTGCTTTTCGCTGAATACAGCCGTCAGTACCGGCTTTTGCTCCAGCAGGAGGGATTTCAGCCCGGTCAGTTCCTCTTCGATCCGCGCCTTGTAATACGCTGACAGCCGGGCGGTTTCGATCTCCTGCCCTTTAAGGGCGCGGAACACCAATTCCCGTGCCAGCAACGGGCTGACCCCTTCCAGCGCGCCCAACACGGCTTTCGAGGGATCCGGCGACCGGCTTTCCTCCATTTTGGCCCGGATTTCCTCCATCCCGGCTTCCAGCAGGCAGAGCTTTTCCTGCGGCGGGGGCGCCTGATAATGCACGCCGGGCAGTACCAGCCGCACGGAGGAAACCTCCCCGGAAACCCGCTTGATCGCGTCAATGATCCGACCGTCCGGCTGGAGCAGGATAATGTTGGAATGCCGGCCCATGATCTCGATCACCAGCGACAGGACGACCCGATCCCCAAGTTCGTTCACGGTTTCAAAATCAAGTGCGAGCACCCGGTCCAGCCCGCTTTGCCGCACCGCTGTCAGCTTCCCGCCGTTGAGATGCTTCCGCATCAGCATACAGAACATGGGCGGGGCCGGCGGGTTTTCTAGGGAAAGCTCCGTAAAATGGATGCGCGGGCTGTTTGCATTGGCAGACAGCAGCAGCTTCCGGCTTCCCCCGCGGAACCGCATGACCAATACGATTTCTTCACGGGAGGGCTGGGATATTTTTTCCACCCGCGCGTCCAGCAAAGCTTCCCGGATTTCCGCAGCCGTCAGATATAAAAAAGCTCCATCCAAAGCCATCCAATCACCTCGTTTTCTTTCTTGGTTTTATAGTCACCACACTTCAAAAGAAGTGATTTACTTCTTTTGAAATGTGCGGCGCATTTGCGCCGCAGGGGCCGCGAAGCGGCCTGTGGTGGACTTCATAGGCAAAACACAGTCCATTTCATGGACTGGCGGGCTTTGCCCGCATTGGAAATCGGTTACCGATTTTCAAGTGCTTTGACTATATTGTACACGAAATTCCCCTGTCCCGTCAAGGCGAAGGAAGGGGAGGAGTGTCCTCCCGCGCATTTTATGAGGGGATTAAGCCTTTCAAGCGCAGACATTCGAGCGGGCGGGACGTTCCTCCGGCTCCGACCGGGGCGGCCCGCCCGCAGGGAGGTTTCCCTTCTGTCCGCCATGTGGGGTTTCCCAGGGGGATCCCACCCTGGGCGGTTTTCTTTCCCCCTTTTCTTTGAGCACTCAAAGAAAAGGGGGTGCCCGGGTGCGGGATCTTGTCCCCGAAGGGGGCGGCATCAGCCTCGCATTTGAATCGCGGCCGGTGGGACGCGGCACCTTAAAATCTTTATTTTGGACACTTCAGAACGGGGGAACGCAAAAAGTGCGTCAGCTGCATTCTGACGCACTTTTTAATCAATTTTATTTGCTACGAAATCACGCGACTCGAGCCATCAGTTGAACTTTCTGGCGGTCTCACTCCCATCTGATTATTTTTTCAGAATACGAGTATGGGCTTTCATAGGCATCTTCCTCTCATTTTGCTTACGCAAACTGGCTTTGGTTTCCGTATATCGGAAACGTTGCTGGGAAGCGAACTATTTCATTGGACTCACCTTTTTATCCAGATTGAATATATCCTGATTCCAGCCTTTCGGCGACTACCTGTTCGGTGGTCTCACTCCCGTCTTGTTATTTAGTTAGGATTCGGGTTCTGGCTTTCATAGGCATCTTCCTTTCCAGTCATTGAACCAGTGGGCTGCTGACTGCGGGAAAGAAATCATTTCATTGGACTCACTCTTTCATCTGTATTTCAAACTGCCGGATTTTGCAAAAGCAGCTTATCTCATCGGACTCACCTTTTCGTTACAGGATGGTTTGTCGATCTACAGAAGTTCCGGTGCTTAGTACATTGGATTCACCATATTTCCTTGTTGAAATTGAGGTTTTAATGCGAAGCTGAATAAAACATTGGACCGTCCTCTTTTCCTAGATTTGAGGGTCTTAAACTGCTCGAATCATCTTCAAACCAATCACCTTATTTCATTTTTTGCTATTCAATTGTAAATTTTGACCCGTATGATCTGTTCATGTATTTTATACTAAAAACGCTGTTTTTTCTCTGCCTGGCTTTCCATGTAAAAACTTGTCATGTTCTGCAATAACAGTCTATAACCCTTTACAGCTTCTTTTTGGAGCACCGTATCCAGATTCCCTCTGAATCGTGTTGATTGATACCTGTCGGAATTTTCCCCGGTTCTGTCTGCCGGTTCCGATCCTTGGTACATTTTAGTTTTTCTGGGCAGCGCTCCCGCATGAACACATCATACAATGCTGGCCGATTGGATCTTCAGAATACATGGGGAACACCTCCTTACTGGTTATTGGGTTATTTATCTTGTGACTATAATATACCACACCTTCGTCAGGATGTCAATGCTTTTTCTCAAAAAAGTTGATAGAAATTAGGAATTTTTTATAAATCAAAAAGATTGATTGACATTTGCACCAAAAATGGTTACAATCTTATTAGATTCACCGGAGACGCTGTTTTCCGGCCCATCTTTTCAGAAAGGAATCCCGCCTGTGCGGGACAGCGGTAAACCGTTATGCCGGAAGACCTGAACCAAAATTTCAATCCCGATATCTACACGCTGGTGGACGAAGAAAACGTTGAGCAGCAGTTTGAGCTGCTGGATATCATGGAGATGGACGACGAACGTTATTTCGCCCTGATCCCCTATTACGAAAACCCCGAGGAAATGCTCTCGGAGGATGAGGACGGCGACCTGATCATCCTGAAAAGTCAGATGGATGAAAACGGCGAGGAATTGATGGTTTCCATTGATGACGATGACGAATATCAGCGCGTCGGCAACATTTTCCTGGAAAAGCTTTCCCAGATGTTTGAGGAAGCGGAAAATATTGAGGAATAACCTCTTCTTTATCGTTATTCGTATGTTCTGCCTTGTTAGTTAGCGCGGCTTTTATAATCCAACACTTTGTACTAGGGAACCGGAACTCTTCCGCCGGGTATGCAGACCTCCCGTTTTTACGGACGCTGGGAGCTCGAACGCGGAAGGAGGTACCCACCTGCTGTTTGATGCGGGTTTTAGTATGCCGTTGCGACTTCAAGGCGGATCTTTTTTATTGATAAAAGTACATTTGTATCTAACGAAAGGAGGGTTTGAATGACTTCCCATCCAGATTTCCGCACCCGCACCGCCTGCCTGCTGGGCGAAGAGGCCATGGAACGGCTGGCCGAAGCCTCTGTTGCTGTTATCGGCCTGGGAGGGGTCGGCGGAGCCTGCGCGGAAGCTCTGGTACGTGCCGGAGTTGGGCGGCTGATCCTGATGGATCACGACCGGGTCGACCCCACCAACCTGAACCGCCAGCTTTTCGCTACCCAGGATACCGTCGGGCAGGTCAAGGTAGAAGCCGCACGCAGCCGGCTGCTTTCCATCCATCCCGGGCTAAAGCTTTGCCTGTTGCAGGAATTCTATGCGGAGGAAACCAAGGAGCATTTATTCTCCGCCGGGCCGGAACTGATAGTGGATGCTATCGACACCGTAACCTCCAAGCTGAACCTCGCCGCGGAATGCCGGGCACGGGGGATCCCCCTGATTCAAAGCCTGGGAACCGGGAACCGCCTGAACCCAGCCGCCTTCCGGGTTGGGAAGATCGAAGACACTGTGGGCTGCGGCTGCGGGCTGGCACGGGTCATGCGGCGGGAACTGAAAAAAAGAGGGCTAACCGGCCAAACCGTCCTCTACTCAACCGAGTTCCCCCGCCCGGCCATTGTCTCCTCCGAGCATGGACGGCATTCCCCGGCCAGTATCAGCTTCTGCCCGCCGGCAGCCGGCTATATTATCGCAGGCTGGGTTGTGGAACAGCTGATTTCCGGCGCGGCTCCAGCAGGCGTACCGGCTGATAAGCCAGCAGGATCCCTGCCATCCCGCAAAGCTCCAGCCAGATGATCGGATAATTAAACCAGGACAGAAATGGGAACAGGGCAATAATGTGAGCGGGCAGCTCCGTGGTCATAATATAATTTGTCCCGCAAACCGCATTGAAAGCAGAAATCCCGGCAAAAAGCAGGTTCCCTGCCAGAAAAGCCCGGCCTATATCCCGGAGGTCCACCCGGTATTCCAGCACAAACAGGCAATACAGCCCCATCAGCAGAAGCAGATGATGGCTGATGAAAAAATGATAGGACAAAAACCGGTCCCAGCGCATGGGGGTATTCGGCATCAGCATAGCTGGGAGCGGGCCGATCCAGGTGAAAAAATAGACGATCCGGAACAGTCCCTGGCTACCAGTCAGCAGGACAGCCATAAATGCAAACCCGCTGATAAAGCAGAGATGCAGCGGAAGATGGATCTTCCAATCATAAATCCCTTTAACTAGGAATACCCCGTAAAACACCAGCATATTGACAAAGAACAGCCCTGCCATCCAATACCGGAGCTGTTCCCGGTATTTCCATGCCCGGAGCCTGTCCCGGAAGTGATACAGCAGAATCCCAATTGTCAAGGTCAGCCCCAGCAGGAAAAAATGCTCCCACCCAAACAGGTTGAGATGGTCGAGCATATCGCTTTCATCCTGAAAAAATTCCGTTAAAGACGGCATATGCAATCATCCTTTCTGGGGAAAATACCCCTGTTTATCCAACGAATCCGAACAGCGTACATCTTCAAACAGGAGGAAAAATTTTTCAGGATTGACACGCTCCGCTCTGCATACCCTAAAAGCAACCCTTCCTGAAAGGAGCGCTTTTCATGAAACCTTCCCTGAAATCCGGCGGGCTGGGCTTCCTGGCCGGGATCCTGAACGGGCTTTTCGGTGCCGGAGGCGGGCTGCTGGTGGTCCCGATGCTGGAGGCCCAGGAGCTGCCTCCTCAAAAGGCGCACGCTACCTCCATCGCCGTGATCCTGCCCCTCTCCCTGCTGAGCGCGGCGCTGGCCCTGTTCCAAGGCCGGACGCTGGATTGGCCCGCCGTATGGACACTCCTGCCGTTTGGGCTGGCAGGAGCCGCGGCAGGGGCCTTCCTCCTCTCCAGGATGAACCCGCTGCTGCTCAAGCGGCTGTTCGGAGCAGTGATGCTCATCGCCGCTGTCCGGCTCCTTCTGCGATGAGCACGCTTTTTGCGCTGGGCCTGGCCGGCTTTTTTTCCGGGGTCTGCGCTTCCCTCGGGATTGGCGGCGGCTTCGTCCTGCTCCTCTACCTCACGGTGATTGCCGGGACGCCCCAACTGG
>CANSRB010000086.1 GCA_947649285.1 uncultured Clostridia bacterium | reverse complement strand
CTCATTCGGGTCCAGCTTCAAGCCCAAAAATTCCATCTCTGCACAGACTTCATCCCGCAGTTCCCAGGAATTTTCCCCGATCCCACCAGTAAACAGCACGGCGTCCAATCCGCCCATTGCAGCCGCATAGGAACCGATGTATTTTTTGATCTGATAGCGAAGCATATCGTTGGTCAGCTGTGCCCGCGCGTTGCCCTCTTTCGCTGCGCCCACAACGTCGCGCGCGTCGGAGGAAAGCCCGGAAACTCCCAGCAGACCGGATTTTTTATTCATCAGGTCACTCATCTCATCCGGGGTTTTGCCTTCTTTATTCATAATATAGGTAACCACCGAGGGATCTACCGCACCGGAACGGGTCCCCATCAACAGACCATCCAGGGGGGTGAAGCCCATCGTGGTATCATAGCATTTGCCGTCTTTAACCGCCGTAATGGAAGAACCGTTCCCCAGATGGCAAACCACAATCTTGGTGCCCTCTGCCGGGATCCCCCGCATTTCCAGATAATGGCCGCTGACATACCGGTGGGATGTCCCATGGAAGCCGTATTTCCGGATACTGTACTTCTCATAATATTCATAAGGCAGGCCATACATATACGCTTTCGGAGGCATGGTCTGATGGAAGGAGGTGTCGAATACCGCAACCATCGGCGTATCCTCGCCGAAAACGCTCCGGCAGGCGCGCATAGCAGCAGCCTGGGGCGGGTTATGCAGCGGCCCCAGTTCCGAAAGCTCCTCAATAGTGGAAATAACCTTTTCATCTACCAGGGTCGAAACTTTATAAATTTCACTGCCGTGCAGGACCCGATGGCCGACCGCAGTGATTTCCTTCACATCGTCGATCACTTTCCCTTCACCCGAAGTCAGTGCCTTGACAACTTCCATGAAGGCTTCCTTATGGGTCGGGAACGAAACCTCATACTGTAGCGAAACATCCCCCGCTTTATGGGTGATAAGCCCGTCTACCCCAATCCGTTCGCAGTTGCCCTTAGCGATGACATGCTCGTTTGCCATGTCGATGAGCTGGTATTTCAGCGAGGAGCTGCCAGCGTTGATGACCAAAATTTTCATTTGTTCTTCCCCTTTATTTTACTTCTACAGCAATTCAATGCCGCAGTTCATCTTGACAATGAACATTCTTATTTAATATTATAACATTATTCCTTAAAATTCAAGGGGGAAAGTGGGATTTGGAACCGGAGATCCCAAAAGTTCCCCGTTCATTCATGATTTGCCGAAAGGAGGGCGTCCATGCGGATTGCCGGAATCATTGCCGAATACAACCCGTTCCATCTGGGGCATCGTTACCAGCTGGAGCAAACCCGGATTGCCGGGGCCACCCATATCGCCGTCGTCATGAGCGGTTCCTTCGCCCAGCGGGGAGAGCCAGCCATTGCCTCCAAATGGATCCGCGCCCAGGCCGCGCTGGAACAGGGGGCCGACTTGGTCGCCGAACTTCCAACGGCCTGGGCCGTATCCTCTGCCCGGCGGTTCGGAGAAGCCGGTGTGTTCCTGCTGCGGGAGCTGGGCGCCGATTTCATCAGCTTCGGCAGCGAGGCCGGGGATCCAATACAGCTGCGCCAAGCCCTCCGCTGGATGCTGTCCGCCGAGAAATCCCCGGAAATGGGCCGATTCCTGGCCGAGGGGAAATCCTATCCCCGCGCCCGGGCCGAGGCTGCCGCCGCTCTCTACGGCGAGGAAGCCGCTGCCTTGCTGAAGGGCGCCAACAATCTGCTCGGGCTGGAATACCTCAGAGCCGCGGAAGAATTGGCGCCGGATATGGAATTTCTTACGATCCCCCGGATCGGCGCAGGGCACGACGCAGCCGATCCCGAGGAAGGCTTCGCCAGCGCATCCGCCCTTCGGCAGGGAATCCGTTCCAAAGGGCTGGAGATCTCCCGCCCCTTTTTGCCGGAGCCCTCTTTCCAGCTGCTGGAGACAGAAATCCGGCAGAACCGTGCTCCCTCGGATATGGGACGGCTGGAACGAGTCCTGCTCGCTCAGCTTCGCCGGCTTGCACCGGAGGATTTCGCCCTCCTGCCTGATGTAAACGAAGGCCTGGAACATCGGCTGTTCCGGACATCGCAAACAGCCCGTTCCCTGGCTGAATGGGAACAGAGGGTGAAAACCAAGCGGTATACCCTGGCCCGGATCCGCCGGATCCTCTGCGCCGCCCTGCTGGAAATCCCCGCTACACTTCCGCAGGGCCTCCCGGAATATCTCCGTATCCTCGGCTGTAACCAGCGCGGCCTGGAAATTTTGGCGCAGGCCAAACGGAATCCTCGCCGTCAAATCCCAATTGGAACCAGCTTCGCCCGGCTTTTTCAGGATCAGAGCTTATCCGAAACCACCCGGCTCTCTTTGCAGATTGACTGCCGGGCCACCGATTACTGGGCGCTTTCTTTGCCGGAGATCCTCCCTACCGGGCTGGACTTTACCCAGCCAACCCTTTTCCTCTCTAAAAAGCATTCCCCTGAAACCAGTGCGGCAGGCAAACCCTAGCAAAGCATCCCTTCAAATTGGCTGCCGCATTTGGAAAGTTCACGCAGGGCCTTCCGCCGCCCTTCTGGCGTTTCCATCCAATTCCCTCTGGAAATCCCGTATACATCGACAGGGATCACCCGGATTTCCGCATCCGGATAGATATACTGATAATACTGGTAGGCCCGGCGGGCATGGAAGCTCTTGCAGCAGAGCAGTCCTCTTTTCACGGCAATCCCCTGTGCATCGGTCAATTCTTTGGAAAATTGAGCGTTCTGGAGGGTATACACCGCCCGGGATTCCGGTAAAATGGCTTCCTCCGGAACCCCTTGCTCCCGCAAAACCCGGCAGTAAAATTCGCACTCCGTGAAATAATCCCCCGGATAACGGGATTTCTGGGACTCACTCCCTTGAAATTCCCCTTTGGTAATACTGAACCGGCCGGAAGGGATCAGGATAGGCGCCAGCCCCTGCCGGTAAAGCTCGGCCGCCTTCTCCGGCAATTCAGGCGAATCCCCGCCCGGAATCCAGATGACATCGCTTGGGGCGGGGTCATCCTCCTTAAAAACAAAGCGGGTGATTTCCTCGTAAAACCGCTGCATTACTGCCCCGCCTTTTCCGGGAACTGAAGCGGATGGGCGCCGTACTGCATAAATTCAATCCGGTTCCCATCCGGATCCGTTGTCCAAAGCTGGAAATTCCCATCCAGCCCCTGGGAAGGCGGCCCGTCATAGGCGATCCCTTTTTCTTTCAGCTCCGCTTCCACCTGCCTGATATCCTCGACCTCCAGGCAGAAATGTTCATAGCTTCCTGCATTTGCGCCTCCTTTGGCGCTGCCGCCATAAAACAGCTCGATAAAATCCCGTTCGGACAATTTCAGGTAACAGATCGTCCGGCCGTCCCCTAACTGGAGTTCAAACAATTTCTCCAACCCTAAGCCGCCGCAGTAAAACTCCAGCGACCGATGAATGTCTGCCACATTGAAAGCAGTATGTGCAATGCCTGAAATCTTCATATTCTCTCCTCCTGAGAGCCGGATCCGGCCCTTTTTCTTCAGTATAGCATATTCAGATTTCCCGCGCAAGACAAGCACTTCCTCTTCCTCCCATACATACGATACCTTTGGGTTCTTTTCAACTGCTTCGACCATAGAATCGAGGCTTTGACCTTAGGCCAAAGCCGGAAAGGAAGGATAAAAATGGAAATCAAAGGGATTGACGTTTCAAAATATCAGGGACAGATCGACTGGAAACAGGTAAAGGAAGCTGGGATCGGTTTTGCCATGGTCCGGGCCGGTATAACCAGTTTAAGCGGAGATGTCACAGAAGACCCCCGTTTTGCAGAAAATATGAGCAGGGCCGCAGAAGCCGGAATCCCAGCCGGCGTGTATCTTTATATGAAGGCCTCTACCCCAGTGGCCGCACAGAATGCGGCACGGAGCCTGCTTTCCCTGCTGGAAAAATATCAAGTAGGCTATCCGGTTGCGTTCGATATAGAAGACGCTGTATACCGTGAAAAAACAGCGCAGGAAAATACTTCGATTCTTCTGGCTGCCCTCCGTGCTGCCCGCAAGGGGGGCTATTACCCTCTTGTTTACGCCAGCACCAGCTTTATGCAGTATCAACTGATCCCGGACCAGCTTGAGGAATACAATTTCTGGATCGCGGATTACCGCGGCTCCATGGGATATCCGGATAAAAACCAGGTTGGGATGTGGCAGTCCGGTACCGGAAGGGTCAGCGGGATTACCTCCATCGTGGATCTGGATACTTCTTACAGGGATTACGCCAAAATACTGAAAGACGAAGGCCTGAACCATCTCAAGCCGGAAATTTCCTCCTGGGAAATCCAGGTGTTCCGTTTCCGGGAAAAAACGCGGGCAGACGAAATTGCGGAGGCATTGCGTGCATTGGGCTACTATAGTGTCGTGGTTCCCCGCGACGCAGAATGGCAGATCCGCGTCTTTCAGTTCAACAGTCGCGACCGGGCAGACGACGTCAGTCATGCCATCCGTTTGCTGGGATATTACAATGAAGTTTTACCTTATACCCCGCCTGCATAAAATCTCACTTTCTCCTAAAAAGCCTAAAGCCAGCCCGGATTTACCGAGCTGGCTTTTTATTTTTGACAGACCCCTACAGGATCTATGCTTCCGGATCAAGCTGGGAATCCGGCAAGGCCTGTGCGCTGTTTTCCCTTTCAATCCGGCTGTAGTACTTTTTCATATAATATTCGGACAAACGGGAATAATTCCCTGTATTGCTGTTGTGCAGCCGTTTGAGGTATTCATGCCGGTCAAGGAAATCCTTATGGCTGTGATATCCGATAATATGGACAGCAATGTTGGAGCAGTGATCGGAAATACGCTCCAGGTAGGTCAATAGCTCAAGGAAAACCAGACCGCCGTCAATGGTGCATTTGCCGTTTTTCAAGCGTTCAATATGGCGGTACTTGAGGGTATCCTCCATCCCATCGACCGTTTCCTCCAGGGGCTCCACCCGGGCAGCCAGTTCCACATTATTGCTTTGGAAAGAGGACAAGGCCATATCAATTATTTCGCTGACAGCGTCCGAAATAGCCGATAAATCGCTCAATGCCCGCTCTGACAGCGAGGCCTGCTGCTCGTGCAGCTTTTCTGCCAGTTCCAGTACATTGACCGCATAATCCCCGATCCGCTCAAATTCAATGACCAACTTGAGCTGGAACGTAATTTCCCGGCTTTCTTCCTCTGAAAGCTCCTCGTTTGTCAATTCAAGCAGATAATCATTGACTTTGCCCTCAATCCGGTCGATCGCTTCTTCATACTCCATAATTTTTTCCCGACGTTTAGAATCATAAGAACTGAACATCTGGACTGAACGGGCAAAATTTTTGCGGGAATATTCCCCCATCTTGATAATTGCATCCCGGCAATGGGAAAGCGCCAGAGAAGGAGTCCGCAGGAAGCGCTTGTCCAGCGAAACAATTTCTGCCTCTTCGTCGTCCTCGCCGCCGATTTTCTTTTCCCGCACCGTCAGCACGGCCAGTTTTTCCAGCAGCCCGGTAAAGGGGATAAAAATCAGCGTCGTTACCACATTGAAGATAATATGCGCACCGGAAATCCCTGCCATCCCGATCGGCTCATCCCAGAACGGAAAACCAACCAGCGCCTGGATCAAATAGACCGCCGCACAGAACAAAACAGTACCAATTACATTAAAATACAAATGCACCATCGCCGCACGGCGTGCGTTTTTATTCGCCCCGACACTGGAAATCAGCGAGGTGACACAGGTGCCGATATTCTGCCCCATGATAATGGGAAGCGCGGCAGAAAAACGCACGGCCCCCGTAGAGGCCACCGCCTGAAGGATACCGATGGAGGCCGAAGAACTCTGAATAATCGCCGTAACGATCGTACCGGCCAAAATCCCCAGGATTGGGTTGGACAGCGTGGAAAAAAGTGTCTGGAAAAGAGGCGAATCAGCCAATGGCTCTACTGCGTCCGTCATAATGAACATCCCATTGAACAGGATGCCAAAGCCCAGCATGATTTCGCCGACCATTTTCCTGCGGCCATTTTTTGCCGTCATAAAGATAATAATACCGATTACCGCAATAAACGGCGTAAACGCTTTCGGCTTCAAAAGCTGCAATAAAGCGCCGGCCCCTGGGATGTCCCCTATTTCGGTAAAGCTGAGGATAATCGACGTCACCGTTGTACCGATATTGGCGCCCATAATCACGCCAATCGCATTACGAAGCTTTAATATGCCCGCATTCACCAACCCCACAACAATAACCGTGGTAGCGGATGAACTCTGTATTGCCGCTGTGACAAGCATACCTAAAAACAGGCTTTTAAAAATATTGTTTGTTATTTTTTCGAGGGTTTTTTCCATTTTACCGCCCGAAAGTTTTTCCAGCCCATTACCTAGGATACTCATGCCGAACAGGAAAAACGCAACACCGCCCGCCATAGTCGCAATATTGAGAAAATTACTCATAAAACCTCCGAATAATTGATCTCTTCTGTCGTTTCCGGTACCCCGCAAAATGCGGGCCGAATCTATGTCAACCCTTTATTTTGAGGATTAACCAACCATAATCCTGGCCTCAGGCAAAACGGTTTTTTTCCGTTCCGGCCGCATTGCCAAAGAAAGCGCCATTGCGCCGGGCCCTACCCGCCCAATAAACATAGTCAAAATCAGGAACATGCGGGTCGCCGTATTGGCAATGCCGGTCACCCCGACTGAAATCCCGACCGTTCCAAATGCAGAAACCGACTCAAACAAAGCATCAATTTCAGAAAAAGTAGCCCCGCCCTGGTGAGAAGTGAAAAAGATGCAGGCTGTGCTGACTGCCACCACCAGAAAGGCTGCGCTGACAACCGCCATCGCTTTATAGACGGCTGATTTTTCCACTCGGTGCTTTCCGATGATAGTGTCCTCTTTACCGCTCATCACGCTGACTACCGTCATCAGCAGGACAAAAACCGTAGTTACCTTCACCCCGCCTCCAGTGGAACCGGGAGCCGCTCCAATAAACATCCAAAACAGATGCAGCAGCTTGGTCGTGCCGGTTAGTTCTTCAATCGGGACCGTATTGAAACCCGCCGTCCGCGAACTGACAGAAAGGAAAAAGCTGTTGAGGATTTTTTCCCAGCCGGACATCCCGCCCAGCGTATCGGGGTTACTCCACTCCAGAAGGCCGAACAGCAGCGCCCCCAGCAGTACCAGTGCCCCGCTGAAAATCAGCACGATCCGGGTATGAAACGACAGCTTCCGGTTTTTCCGAAAGTAAAAAAGCTCCTGCCAGACAATAAAGCCCAATCCTCCACAGATAATCAGCAGCATCACTGGGACCAATACCATTGGCTGATCCGTATAGTTGGACAAACTGGTAAAAGGTTTTTCAAAGCCCAATGGGTCAAACCCCGCGTTACAGTAGGAAGAAACCGCTAAAAAAATAGAAATAAACACACCATAGACGCCGTATTTGGGCACGAAAGTCAGCATCAGCAGCAAGGCTCCCGTCCCTTCAAATGCAAACGTGACCAAGAAGATGGTCCGGGTCAGGCGAGCCATTTCGGACATCCGATCCGAGCCTACAGATTCCTGAGCCACATAAAGGTTTTTCAGCCCAATCCGTTTTCGCAGCGCCAGATTAAAAAAAGTTGCAAATGTAACCAAGCCCAAACCACCCAGCTGTATCAGCAGCAGCAACACAACCTGCCCGAATAAAGAAAAGGCTGTGAACGTATCCCGGACAACCAGCCCCGTTACACAGGAAGCAGAAGTTGCCGTGAACAAGGCGTCCAACGGGGAAAGTGGAATCCCGCTTCGCGAAGAAACCGGAAGCATCAATAACAAGGCTCCCACCAAGACCAGCAACGCAAAGCTGGTAACAATAACACGGGCTGGATTAGACAAATAATTATGAAAAC
>CANSRB010000085.1 GCA_947649285.1 uncultured Clostridia bacterium | reverse complement strand
TGGGATTTGATGCGATTGAATTCGTCGACATCCTCCCGCACGACGGTTCCAGTGCAGAAGAATACGCCAAAAAGCTCCGGGCAGAGTGCGAAAAGTACTCCCTCCCGATCTCCAATTATACCTTTGGGGCGGATTTCCTGACCGGTTCGGAGGGCAATCTGCAAGAGGAAATCGAACGGGTCAAACGCCAGATCGACCTAGCGGAAATCCTGGGCGCATCCAGCGTCCGGCACGACGCTACCACCGGGTTTGCCGCTGGCAGCCGGGGATTCCGTGGATTCGAAGAGGCGCTTCCCCGATTGGCCGAAGGCTGCCGGGCGATAACGGAATACGCCGCTGAAAAAGGGATCCGGACCATGGTGGAAAATCACGGCCTGTTCTGCCAGGACAGCCGCCGGGTCGAAAAGCTGGTCAACCGGGTGGCGCATGAAAATTTCGGCCTGCTCTGCGATATGGGCAATTTCCTCTGTGTGGATGAGGATCCGGCCCTGGCCTACAGCCGGGTGGCTCCCTACGCATTCTACGCGCACGCCAAGGATTTCCATGTCAAAAGCGGGATGGAACCCAACCCGGGAGAAGGCTACTGGCAGTCCCGCGGAGGGAATTATCTCCGCGGCGCTATCATCGGGCACGGAAATGTCCCGGTCAAGCAGTGCCTGTCCATCCTGAAAAACGCTGGTTATAACGGCACGATCGCGGTGGAATTCGAAGGGCTGGAGGACAGCTTCAAGGGAATTTCCATTGGATTGGCCAACCTCCGCCGCTATACCGCAGAGGTTTACGGAGAATAATACCCGCTCAGAAAGCCCCGGTGAACACCGGGGCTTTGTTTGACTCTACGTATTTAATTATGGTATGATAGCAGAAAAGTTGCTATCATACGCTGATGACCAAGGCGATCCGTTCGCGCTGCAAACTCCCGCCCTGATGGCTTATTATATAGGATGGCCGGGGCGATTCCAATGCGGGACTCCGCGTCCCGCACCCCGTCCCCTTTTCTTTGAGCACTCAAAGAAAAGGGGAGAAAAGAAAATCGCCCAGGGTGAGATCCCCCTGGGAACCCCCATATGGCGGACAGAAGGAAAGTTTCCCTGCGGTCGAGCCGCCCCGGTCGGAGCCGGAGGAACGTCTCGACCGCTCGGGGGCTGTTCCTCCCGAAAGCGTGAGCCTTTTTATACGAAAGCCCCGGTAAATACCGGGGCTTTCGATTTGACTCCCTGCCCAAAGCTATGCTATAATAAGCACATAAAGTGCTTATTATATAGGATGGCCGGGGCGATCCGTTCGCACAGGCTCACTTCCGCCCTGATGGCCGATTATACCATTCCGCTGCGCTTCATGGTGTAATAAGCGCAAACAACCAACTTTCAGGAAAGGCTGCCTGCTTTGACGGGCAGAAGTGAAACCCATGATCCTCTCAGGAAAAGAAATCGCCCGCCGGATGGGAAAAGAAATTTTCATTGATCCCTTCCGCCCCGAGCAGCTCAACCCCAACAGCTACAATCTCACCCTCCATAACGAACTGCTGGTGTATGAAAACCGCGAACTGGATATGAAAATCCCCAACCCGGCCCAGAAGATTCAGATCCCAGAAGAGGGTCTGCTGCTGGAGCCAAACCGGCTCTATCTGGGCCGCACCAACGAATTCACCCGGACGGACCGCTTTGTCCCTATGCTGGAGGGACGTTCCTCCACCGGGCGGCTGGGGCTGTTCATCCATGTTTCTGCTGGCTTCGGCGATATCGGATTCGCAGGCTGCTGGACTCTGGAGATTTTCTGTGTGCAGCCCGTCCGGATTTATCCGAACGTTGAAATCTGCCAAATCTATTTTCACGACATCCTGGGGGAATATGAGCTTTATTCCAGCGGGAAATATCAAAACAGCCGGGATATCCTCCCCAGCCGGATGTATCAGGATTTCGAACAGGAGAAAAAAACATGATCCAACCCCCCTGCACCCTCCGCCGGATGGAACGCACCGACGCCCCTGCGCTGGCCCAAGGCTTCGCCGCGCAGGGCTGGAACCGTCCCGTTTCCTATTTCGAGGGCTATTTCAACGATCAGGACGCCGGTACACGGCAGCTGCTGCTGGCCGAATGGGAAGGCGCCCCCGTGGGTTATCTGACTCTGGTTCCCCAACCCCACAACGGGCCCTTCGTTTCCAGTGGATTCCCTGAAATTACCGACTTCAACGTATTGGAAGCCTTCCAAAAGCGGGGCATCGGCTCGGCCCTCATGGAAAAGGCGGAGCGGATGGCCGGACAGCGCGCCCCCATCGTCACGCTGGGTGTCGGCCTGCATTCCGGCTATGGCCCGGCCCAGCGGCTCTATGTCAAAAGGGGCTATCTTCCGGACGGCTCGGGGGTGTGGTACCAGGACAAACAGCTTCCCAACCACGCGGAATGCCCGAATATCGACGACCTTGTTCTCTATCTTTCCAAGCCGCTCTGGGTACGGAATGGGATCTGCCTGCGGCCCTATCGGCCAGGGGATTTACCCGCCCTCCTCGCCCTGTTCCGGGATACCGTCCATCGGGTCGCCGCCCGGGATTATACCCCGGAGCAGCAGGATGCCTGGGCTCCCAGACTGCCGGACCTCTCCCGGTGGGAAACCAGCCTGTCCGCCCACTATTCCTTAGTGGCGGAGGCGGAGGGCCGGATCGTTGGCTTTGCCGACCTCGATCCGAGCGGCTATTTCGACCGGCTTTATACCGCGGCGGATTTCCAGGGCAGAGGTACGGCTTCCCTGCTGGCCGACGCGTTGGAGGCCCGCGCCATTGGGCTGGGGCTTTCCTCCCTGCGGACAGACGCCTCCATCACGGCGCGGCCTTTCTTCGAGAAGCGGGGTTATCGCCTGCTGCGGGAACAGCGGGTAGAACGGGGCGGCGTATTCCTGACCAACTACGCGATGGAAAAAAGCCTGGCCGCGCCCAGCCCGACAGGAAGGTGATTCCATGCAAAAATTTGTCAAGCTGGTTGGGGTCTCCCTCCGCAAAACGGATCTCCCCGCCTTCCTGATCGGCATGATCCTGCCGCCGGTTTTGATGTTCCTGCTATTTTTGAACGTCAAAAACAACAGCGCTCTGGAGCAGGCTCGTTATTGGGAATTATTGCAAAACGGAAGCCGCAAGCTGTTCTATTATTTGATCGTCGGCTTAATCGAGGAATTCCTATTCAGAGGGCTGCTGTTCGGATTCCTCTCCAAAAAAATCAAGCAGATATCCCTGAGCGTTCTGCTCGCCGCCCTGATTTTCGCCATCCCCCACGCGGTCAATTCCAATGCGTCCATCTCTATCCTGTTGATTTTTTCATTTATATTCGGGGTTCTCGCGTGCGAGATGAGGATTCTCACCGGCAGTATCTGGATGTCGACGGCGTTTCACTGGACCTGGAATTACTCAATCGTCAGCGTTTTTATGTCAACCCAGACCCACCCGCTGATTTACGGCGGGATTACGCTGGAGGTTTCGGCCTTAGCCCTCGCCTTCTATGCCCTCCTCAAAAGACAGCATCCGTCCGCCGCCTTTTGAGTTAAATCCCAAAACAGCCCGGCCGCTGCAAGATTTCTCTTGCAGCGGCCAAATTCATTGTTGACTATAGCTCCTAGTCCGTCAGCCGGGCGGTCAAAATCGTAATATCATCCTGCTGCCCTTCCTCCGATTTTTCACGGGCTATCCGGCAGAGCGCGCAGCTGATCTCATCCGCAGAACGGGAAGCCATCCGTTTCAGCTCCTGTCCAATCCAGTCCTCCCCGTTGCAGGACGCACCGTCGGAAACCAACACCAGTAAATCCCCCCGGTTCAGCTTTACCCGGCTCCGCTCAGGCGCGACCCCCTGTAAAATCCCAATGGGAAGGGACGCGCAGGAAATCTGCTTCAGTTCTCCATGGCTCAGCAAATAAGAGGACGCTGCCCCGGCCTTCAGGAATTCCGCATTCCCGGTGTAAAGGTCGATCCTTACCAGGTCAATGGTGGAAACCGATTCATCTATTGACCGTACCTGCAAGGCAGAATTCAGCGTCCGCACGGCAGAATCCACACCAAACCCCGCCTGGAGCAGTTTTTTCAGCACCGAACAGGTCATCACACTGTCTACGGCCGCACGTTTCCCGTTCCCCATGCCGTCGCTCAGCAGCAAATATGCTCCGCCCCGGCCATCCATGAAATATTCGCATTGATCGCCGCAGATCTCATTATCTCGGAAACAGGACTGCTGGGCGGAAAATTCGATCGCATAAGCCGTCTGTTCTTGAAACGTCAAACGGACCTTCCCCTGGGCAGAGGCAATGCTGGGAAGATCGAACTCCCGGCCTGCCGCTTCGGAAACCGCCTCGGTCAGCTCCACCGGTGAATGCTTGACCCGACGGGCAGTATAAACTTCCACCCGGGTCCGCCCCTCCTCGTCCACTGGGCAAAGGATCTGATCCGGTACGGATTCCAGCTTCCGCCAGAGCGGGAGCAGCCGTTTTGCCGTCCCCTCATCATAGCCTGAAATGGAGCCGAATTCCTCGCTGACCTCCGTAAGCAGCTCCGACATGGAATGGAACTGCTCAAAGACCAGGCGGCGCGTATCCGAAAGCTGCCGCTTAGCGTTCTGCCGGGCAATAAAATCCTGGAAATAGCTGTTGACCTGACGGCAGAATTCCTCCGTACGGCAGCAGCGTTCCCGAAAATAATCCGGAAGGCTGTTCTCCTGTACACCTCCCTGCTGACGCAGCGTGTCCGACATTGGGTTAAAAGCATCCATGGTGGAGGAATACTCCGTCTGCCAGCAGATAAGTGCGCGCGGGCAGTCCCGGCAGACCGAATTGGCTACCGAGTCATAGATTGCGGAGATGTTGGAGTAATCGATCTCGGCAAACTTCGCGGATACTTCCCGGAGCTCGGACTCCAAATCCTGGATCGCCGCCGAAGCAAAGGACAGCCGGGCAGACGCTCCCGGCTCCGATTCCACGGCACTTTGACCCAACGCGCCGTTTTCTTTGGGAGAAATCCGGTTCAGTAGCCGACTCGGGAGAAGCACAAACACAGCAGTCGCCAGGAAAATATCAATCAGCCGGTAAGTCAGCAAGATCGGTGCGCCCAGTAAAAACAGCGCAAATGTGGAAACCGCAATAAAAACGCTCAAGAAACCATATTTCCCCAGCGGGGCAAAAGCCCCGGCCAAAAATCCGGCAATCACCAGCAGCCCGGAAAACTCCAGCATTTCCGCTGAATAAAGGCAAAGCGCCATTCCAGCCAAAATGGAGGATACACTTCCCCCGACCAAACCAAAACGGGAAATCGCAATAAAAATAAAAATGACGCAGGCCATGACGCCCAGATTCAAATGAAGGATATTCTGTCCGGAAACCGCCGAAAGGGCCAGCACAGCGGATACGCCGAACCCGGCCAATTCAGCAGAGGTATAGTTCTGCCTTGTCCGAGCGGAAATCCCTTGGCCTGCCAAAGCGAAAAAATAAGCAAAAGTCCCCGCCAACAGTCCCTCCAGCACCAGCAATATCAGGGAAAGCCCGGTAATATTCTGAAACATCGCGTATAATATTCCAAAAAATTCACAAATAGTAAATGTAATAATCCCTAAAAACAGTGGTTTCATCCTTTTTTGGATCTTTTTTTGCAATACCGTCCGTACTCCGGCCAATACCAGTACCAGCACTGTGGAATAGCCGGAACCCATCAGTCCGGGTGAAATCCAGCTTCCCAATACTGCTCCTGCAGCTGCCGTCAGCAGATACCGGAACGGAACCCCGCCGGTAAATCCCGCTCCTGCCGGTGTAATCAGGCCGAACAGCTTGGCCATCCCAAACAGAAAGGACAGGAGCCCTGCCCCTGCCGCCTTCAGGACAGATTTCGCGTCCGCTGAAGACTGTTTCATTTCGATCACTTTTGTTTTCACATCGCTCATCCTTTCCCATCCGTCCGGCCGGATTTCCCCTCCGGCCAGACATGAAACGCACTTCCCTTGTTGTTTATCCCAGTATAACGGAAAATCCGCAAAAAGAAGGACGAAGGCGGCAGTCGGAACACCAAGCCTTTCGTCCGCTTTTCAGCCCTGCCGGAAAAACCTGTCGTCCTCCCCTTAATCCCTGTGAAAAAGCTGTTTTAAGGAAAGTTTTTCCTCCATTCTGTCCAACCTGTGAATTTTATCTAAATTTACTTTGTCAATTTTTAATATAATTTGTTTCCAAAAGATTGAAACCCCCCGAATTATATGGTATGATACTGTTATTGAAACCGGTATGCCTCTCCGCTTATCGGTTCTTATTCTTTTATCGTCACAGGAGTTCAAAAGAAGTAAGGAGTTGAAATTTTTGGAAAAATTGTTTAAACTGCGGGAACATGGCACCACCGTCAAAACTGAAATTATGGCGGGTATCACCACATTTCTCGCAATGGCGTATATTCTGGCCGTAAACCCGAATATGCTGAGCGCAGCCGGTATGGATGCCGGTGCTGTCTTTACGGCAACTGCTCTTTCTGGCGCACTCGCCACCATTATTATGGCGATGCTGGCCAATTACCCCATTGCACTGGCTTCCGGCATGGGCCTGAACGCTTATTTTGCTTATACCATCTGCCTGGGTGAGCTGGGCGACAATCCGAACGCCTGGCAGGTAGCGCTCACCGCAATCCTGATTGAAGGCTTGATCTTCATCCTGCTTTCTGCATTCAAGTTCCGGGAAACCTTGGTCAATACTATTCCGGCAAACCTGAAATACGGCATCACCGCCGGGATCGGCCTGTTCATCACCTTTATCGGCCTGCAGAATGCCGGTATTGCAAAAAATGATGACTCTACTTTGGTTTCACTCGGGGATATTGCAACCCCGCAGGTAGCGCTTGCCCTGATCGGCGTACTAGTGATCGGCGCGCTGCTTTACATCAATGTAAAAGGGGCCATCCTTTGGGGGATCCTGATTACCTGGGGCCTTGGCATGGTTGCAGAACTTTGCGGATGGTATGTCCCCAATGCACTGGCCGGCGTTTACTCGGTAATCCCGCAGATCAACGGCGTGCAGGACTTCCTGCCGCAGTCTTTGGCTCCGACCTTCTTCAAATTCGATTTCAGCTTTATTTTGGAACACGGCGTCCAGTTTGCCGTTATCGTATTCGCGTTCCTGTTTGTCGACCTGTTTGACACCGTCGGCACCCTGATCGGCGTGGCAAGCAAAGGCAACCTGCTGGATAAAGACGGGAAGCTTCCCCGCGTAGGCCGCGCTTTGATGGCGGACGCAATCGGTACGGTAGCCGGTGCCTGCCTGGGTACCTCAACCGTCACTTCCTTCGTGGAATCCTCCGCAGGCGTCGCACAGGGCGGACGGACCGGTCTGACTTCGCTGACAACGGCCGCTTTGTTTATCCTGTCTCTGTTCCTGTGGCCGATCTTCGGCGCAATCCCGGGCTTTGCCACTGCCCCGGCGCTGATTATTGTTGGCCTGTTCATGCTGTCTTCTGTGTTGAAAATGAAATTTGAAGGCGATATGGCAGATGTCCTGGGCGGGTTTATGGCGATTATCATGATGCCTTTCACCTATTCCATCGCAAACGGCATCATGTTCGGCATCCTGACCTGGGTAATCCTGAAGCTGGTACGCGGCAAATGGAAAGAAATCCACCCGATCATGTATATCGTGGGTGCGCTCTTTATCCTGCGGATTATCACGCTGGTGCTTCATCTCTAATACAAATACGAAAAGCAGTGCCGATTGGGGCGCTGCTTTTCTTTTTTCCAGCGTGGTATCTCTTCTGAAGTGTCCAAAATAAAGATTTTAAGGTGCCGCATCCCACCGGCCGCGATTCAAATGCGAAGCTGATGCCGCCCCCTTCGGGGACAAGACCCCGCACCCGGGCACCCCCTTTTCTTTGAGCGCTCATACTATTTCTTGATAAAAAGATTTTAATCTTTTTATCGCGGCGCAATACGCCGCTGTGCCTGCGGCGCACCAAGAAAAGTATGGACAACATTCTTGGCGGCTGTGCCGCCGG
>CANSRB010000084.1 GCA_947649285.1 uncultured Clostridia bacterium | reverse complement strand
CAACTCGAACTTCTTGTCCGGCTTGTCCATCATCAGCGCCTCCGCTCTGTCCCTCTGTTCAACTCGGTAATTTTTTTAGAAATTCTACCTGCTGGCGAAGATAAGTCAGTTCATGCTGTATGGCACTGGTGTCGGGAGCAGGTTTCTTCTCTGCTCTCCCGTGGCCTTTGGCGCGATTTGTGTATAGCCGCTTGTAAATTCGCGTCCCTCTTCCACATATTTCTTCAAGTTTGACGCAAGACTGTACATACGCGCAATCCCCAGGATTTCCGGATCATAGCCTAAGCTCTCAAAGATGGCTGGTATGTACTCTCCAGCTTGATACCGTGCCCAAAAGATTCGCTTAAATTCCGCCGTAAATGGAATCTGCCGTGCTCTCACCTCGTGTATACATGGATTTTCCTTCAGCAGTGCTATCTCATATAATCAGCTGCTGCGCTTGTATTTCGGTTCCATCTATGTCCCTCCCTCTTTTTCCAGTGTACCATAGCTGTCCATTTCTTGGGATTGCTATCTGTATCTCTGTCCACTTTTGGGGGACGTACCCGCCTTTTTCGTGTCCACTTTATGGGGTACATTTTATTTTTATATTTATTGATGATAAAAAATTTGGTAAAAAAGTAATAATAAGAGAAAGAGAAACAAACTTCCAAAGCAAAGACACAAACATTTGATCACGATATTTCCATTCATCTCTATATAATGTCATAAGAGCGATATGATTTTCGGCATTTTGCAGATTTGTCTCCAATTTTTTCATAGAAGCCGCCTCATTTCTCTGTATTATCAATATTATCTTTTGAGTTGTTCAGAATTCGATAAATGTCAATAGAATTTTTTCGGCAGCTTACCGCTGTGATGTATTCTGAAATGCTCAAACGCCCGCACGGCAAACCTATGACTGACCATCGTATCCCACTCGGCCAGCAGAATGATCTCCGCTGTGCCGTCTTTGAAATCATAGTGAAGTTCGCCCCAAGCGCCGTCGCAGTCCGCAAGATATTTGTAAGTGCGGTGGTTATTTTTTTGCCCCGCTTTTTCTGGGACTTTAGGCTGAGTTCCACCGCATGAAGATCGCCCGTTGCGACCAGTGTCTTTGTCAGCTTGTCCTCCGCTCTGGTATTTCAAAAAGCAGTTCCTGCCGCAACAGCTTCAGTGCTGAACGTTCAACGCTTTTCGCACGGCCCTCCGTCAAATGGGAATACTGCGCCGTTTCGATGAGCGGATGATCTTTGCCGTCCACAAAACCAAAGCGGTACTGAATATAAACATTTTCCCGATCCGGCAGCGTATCCATGGCTTCATGCAGCTCCGCCGCTGTTTCCCGCTCAATATAAATCCGTTCTGGTGATTTGACGTTGGGCGAAGCAATCAGGCGCTCCACAGTATCCTCTCCGGCATCGCCCAAATCTTCATCCAGATATATGATTTTCCAGGCGTTAGCTTCGCCACGCCGGTTTTACCGGAAATCTTATTTACTTCCTTATGGGATGCCGCCTAAAGGGCCCGTCCTTTTTGTACGGTTATAGAAGCGGGGAAAACAGGTTCAGGCAGGCTTGAAGCACCCGGGTAGTCCAGTGGCGGGAATGGCAATTTTTCAAAGAGATTTGTTCCGAGCGGGCAATCACCTTTTGATGGTCTTCCCGTACCTGTGCAACAGACTGGGTATGATAAAGGAGGGCCCCGCATTCGAAATGGAGATAAAAACTGCGGAAATCGAAATTCTGTGTGCCCACGATGGCAATTTCATCATCACATACGATGGTCTTGGCATGGATAAAGCCGCCGGTATATTCGTAAATTTCCACCCCCGCTTCCACCAAAGCGGAATAATTATAGCGGGTGACCATGTGTACATACCATTTGTCCGCGATAGCTGGGGTAACAATCTGGATTTTCACCCCGCTTTGGGCGGCTATCCGGAGCGCGGTAATCATTTCGTTGTCCAGAATCAGGTAGGGCGTGGTGATGCTGACATAACGTTTCGCGTTTTGGATCATATTCATATAGGCCATTTCGCCAACCAGTTCGCTGTCCAGCGGGGAATCCCCGAAGGGCAGGACATATCCATCCGATTTTGACGGCTTGGTTGGGCGGTAGCGGTCGTAGTCCATGTTTTCGTTTCGATAAAACTGCCACATCTGAAGGAACAGGACGGATAAATTCCACACCGCTTTGCCTTTGAGGAGCAGGGAGGAATCTTTCCAGTGGCCGTGTTTGGCGTAGGCGTTGATGTATTCGTCTGCGAGATTATTCCCTCCGGTAAAGCCGACGCTGCCGTCGATGACGGTAATTTTTCGGTGGTCACGGTAATTCATAAACGCATCCAAGGAAGGTCGGAAAGCGTTGAACACATGGACCTCGATCCCCATGCTCCGCAGCTTTTTGGCGTAGCTTCCCGGCAGGGTGAACAGGCATCCAAAGTCGTCATACATCAGCTTGACTTCTACGCCGGCGGCCGCTTTACACGCTAGGATCTCCAGGATCGTATCCCACATCCGCCCTTCTTCCAGAATGAAATATTCCATAAAAATAAAATGCTGGGCTTTTTCCAGTTCCTGGCAAAGCCGTTCAAAGAATACCTCACCGGGAGAGAGGTATTCCGTTTCGGTCTGGTCATAAACCGGCAGGCGTGCCGTGTTGACCAGATACGACACCTGCCGCCCAATATCCGGGCGTTCCCGGCAGATTTGCTGGAGCGGAGCCGGATCCTGGGGAGCCAGCCCATACGTTTGCTCATAGATGCGTCTGGCGCGTTTCCGTTTCTGCTTGGGGAGGGATTCCCTTCCGGCCAGCAGGTAAATGGCCCAGCCCAGCAAAGGGAATAGGGCGATAGGGAGGGTCCAGGCCAGCTTATAGATGGGGTTCTCCCGCTTGGATACGATATAAACCAACGTGACCGCGCTGAGGAGTGAAAACCCGATGTAAATGTAATAATCATATTTGGACAGAAAAGCGATCCCCAGGACCAGGGCCGCCGCCTGGACGGCAATGCTGAATCCAAAAATGAAAATACGGCTGGTTAAAAATTTAATCAATTTTTTCATGAAATTCCTCCGATGCGTGCAGAAGCGGCATAAAACCATTGGAAATATCAGGAAAATACAAAAATCCGCTTACTTATTTTTCTAGTGTAGCATAATAAGTAAGCGGATGCAAGATTTAGAAACTATTTGTGATTTTCGTCTACCTCGGTTTTAGCGAGAATGCTGTTTTCTACCGGAGGCAATGGAACCTGGTTCCCCTGCTGCTCTTCTTTTGCTACCAGGTTATTGGTAATAAACCGGGGAATGATCGGCTCTTTAGGATCAATACGGGTATCGTTTCCGCGAAGAATGCGTTTGGACAAATGGCTCATCTCCTTTCGGGGTTTAGTTTTTGCTTTTAGGACGGGGAATATACGGCGGATCCGGTCGAAATGACTCGCTGCAGTTGCAGGAAAGTGCGGATAGCCTTTTTAAGCGGGTCTAAAGGGCTTTTGAACGAAAAATGACACATGGATGTTCAGTTTGTGAACATTTTTAGCAATTATTGACTTAAAATGGAAAAACGAGTATAATAATGTGAATCTAGGTTTTTTCGGCGCTTGCCGGAAGGACTCTGCAACGCTGAAACTTTGATAAAAACAGGAGACTTGTATGTTTTCCACGAAAAAAGGCCGTGCAGTTTCTCTGGGTGTACTGCTCTTGCTTGATATAATTTCCGTTGTGCTTTCGATTACCCTGGCGTTTAAGCTCCGGTTCGGGGTATTCCGGGATCTTCCTCAGTTTTATCAGGAACACATGGTGTTTTATATTCTGCTGATTGTGCTGGCCGCGCTGATGTCGAATATTATTGTTCATTGCTACAGCGCGGTTTGGCGGTATTTCGGTTATAAAGATTTCCTTCGTCAACTGGGTTCCTGCTTGCTGACGACGGTATTTATTGTGCTGGTGGATAATTTTATCGGCCTGATGCTTCCTTTTGAGCTCTTTTTGCTGATCCCCTTGTTTATGCTTTTGTTTATGACCCTGGCGCGGTTTTCTCCCCGGATTTGGCGAGTATTCTGCTCCCGTCCCAAAAAGCGTGACCTACAAAGAGAGGGCATCCGGACCTTGATTTATGGGGCGGGAGAGGCGGGAAACTATCTGCTTTCCAACCTGAATACTAAAGAATATGCGGATGTGTTCCCAGTTGGCTTTGTCGATGATGATGAAAGCCTGTGGGGACGGGAAATCGGCGCTGTCAAGGTGTTGGGGGGCCGCGTCCGGCTGGAAGCCATTTTGCGGGAAGCGGAAGTGCAGGAAGTGATTGTTGCGATTCCAACGGCTTCGTGGGAGTTCCTCAAGGACATCTGCCAGACTTGCCGGAAATATCAGGTCGAGGTGAAACGGTATGGAACGCTTGAAGATGTTACCATGGAGGACTTCCGCCGTGCGCCGATCCGACAGATCCATTTTGAGGATTTGCTGAGAAGAGACAGCATCACGTTGAACATGGCGATTGTCGATCTTTTTGTCCGCGGGAAAACGGTCCTGGTGACAGGCGGTGTTGGGTCGATCGGCAGTGAGATTTGCCTTCAGGCGCTGCGGTTCGGCGCTCAAAAGGTTCTGGTTTTTGACATCAACGAAAACGGGTTGTTTGATATCAAGAATGAATTGGACAGTGCAGGGGAGTCCGGAAGGTTTGAGGTTTTGCTCGGCTCGGTGCGGGACCGTTCCAGGCTGCGTGAGGTTTTTGAAGAATTCGCCCCCCAAGTGGTGTTTCATGCGGCGGCGCATAAGCATGTCCCGATGATGGAAGGGAACCCGAAAGAAGCGGTTAAAAATAATGTATTGGGTACGATCAACGTAGCGAATGAAGCGATTCTGCATCAGGTAGAGAAATGTATCCTGATTTCTACGGATAAAGCGGTGAATCCCACCAACATCATGGGGGCCACCAAGCGGATTGCAGAGATTGCGGTTCAAACCATGAACTGTGCGGGTGAAACCGAGTTTGCCGCGGTCCGTTTTGGCAATGTGCTGGGATCGAATGGGAGCGTGGTCCCCTTTTTCACGAAACAGATTGAGAAGGGCGGCCCCGTAACGGTAACCCACCCTGAAATGAAACGGTATTTTATGACCATTCCCGAGGCGGTCCAGCTGGTTTTGGAGGCAGGAGCGATGGCTGTCGGCGGGGAAATTTTTGTATTGGATATGGGCGAACCGATCTATATCTACGATCTGGCCTGCGATTTGATCCGGCTGCATGGGCTGGAGCCGGATCGGGATATTCCGATCCAAATTACTGGACTTCGTCCCGGGGAAAAGCTGTTTGAGGAAATCTCACTGGCCGAAGAGGATACAACCAAAACCCCGAACAATAAGATTTTTATCAATAAACCGATGGAGCATGATGTGCGGCAGGTTTCCCTTCAAATCCGGGAGCTGAGCGATGCGGTGCAGAAGAATGAAATGGATCGGATGTTCCAATTGATCCGGGAACTGGTGCCGACTTTCCGTCATGACGGGGCTTCTTCCAAAGAGGAGGATTCGAAATGATTCATGAAAGCGTACAGATCGGGCGTTATGCTGTCATCGAAGAAGGGGTTTCCATCGGCGCCGGTTCGGTGATTGGGCATCATGCGGTTATTCATGCGGGCAGCATCTTAGGAGAAGGAGTGCGGGTGGATGACTTTGCCTGTATTGGGAAGAAGCCGGCCCGTGCTGCCAACAGCGCGGTAACTTCCGAGGATCCGCTGCCTCCTTGCGTGATTGGGGCATACTGTATTTTGGGGACGCATACGGTGATCTACCGGGGAGCGACGCTGGGAGAACGCTGTCTGGCCGCTGATTATGCCGTGGTGCGGGAGGATGTTTCTGTGGGAGAGGGCAGTATTCTCGGAAAAGGCGTGACCATAGAGAACCATTCCCGGATTGGCTGCTGGACCAAGATCCAAACGAACGCCTATATTACGGCTTATTCTGAAATTGGAAATCATTGCTTTATTGCCCCGGGAGTCGTAACCTCCAATGACAACTTTGCTGGGAGGTCGCCGGATCGTTTCCGCCATTTCAAAGGGGTAACGGTCCGGGACGGCGGGAGGATTGGGGCGGGCGCCGTGATCCTTCCCGGCAAAACCATCGGGGAGGATGGTTTTGCCGCAGCGGGAAGCGTCGTTACCCGGGATATACCGCCCGGCATGATCGCGGCAGGGAATCCGGCCCGGCTGCTGAAAGAGGTTCCCGCAGATCAGCTTCTGAGCGCGCAGGAAAAGCCGGACTTTTGAGGAGATTGGAAAATGGGCCGGGGGAACCGGCGTAGTATTTGGAGAAAGGAAAAGGGAAATGAAAAAAATCCGTTATGCGCTGATCGGCTGCGGCCGAATCTCGCCGAATCATGTTGCCGCTGTTCAGCAGCATTCGGAGGAATTGGAGCTTTGCGGGCTCTGTGATCTGGTCTTAGAACGGGCGGAAGCGCTGAGGGAGCAGTTTGGCCTGACGGATACAACGGTCTATGCTTCCTATGAAGAGCTTCTCCGTGCCGAAAAGCCGGAGCTTTGTGCAATCGCTACGGAGTCGGGAAGCCACGCCCGTATCGCACTGGACTGCATCGAAAAAGGCTGCCATGTGCTGATTGAAAAGCCGATCGCCCTTTCGCTGGAGGATGCAGACCGTATTCTTTCCGCCGCGAAGGAAAAGGGGGTATGGGTTTGCGCCTGCCATCAGAACCGGTTTAACAAGTCCATCCGCAAAATCCGTTCTGCGGTTGAGGAAGGGCGGTTTGGCCGCCTGCTCCATGCCGCGGCTCATGTCCGGTGGAATCGTTCGGAGGAGTATTACCGGCAGGCGCCCTGGCGGGGGACCTGGGCACAGGATGGGGGTGCGCTGATGAACCAGTGTATCCATAATATTGACTTGCTCCGTTGGATGATGGGGGACGAGGTAACAGAGGTAATCGCCTATACCGACCGGCTGACGCACAGCTATATCGAGGCGGAAGACCTTGGCTTGGCGCTGGTCCGGTTTGCAAATGGCGGCTATGGCGTTATTGAGGGGACGACTAATGTTTATCCCTGCAATTTGGAAGAAACCCTGTATCTTTTTGGTGAAAAGGGGACGGTGAAAGCGGGTGGAAAATCCGTGAACCGTATTGAGGAATGGCGTTTTGCCGATGAAGCCGAATCGCCTGAAGCCGTGAAGGAGGTTTTTTCTGAAACGCCGCCGAATGTTTATGGCTTTGGCCATCGCCCGCTTTATGCCGATATGATTGAAGCGATCCGCCAAAGCCGTCCTCCGTTGGTGGACGGCTTGGCTGGACGGCGTGCGCTGGAGCTGGTTTTGGCCATTTATCTGTCTGCCGATGAGCATCGTCCGGTTCAGCTTCCTCTCCGCAGCTGCAAGACAGCCGATTTTTTGGGCCGGTTTTAGCGGGATGAGCCTTTTTTCACGTTTCCGCCAAAGCGATTACGCCCGGAATTCCTCCATCCTGATGCTGGGAACGGTTCTTTCCATGGCGCTTCAGACGCTGTCCTTCCTATGGCTTGGCCGTCTTTATCCCGCGGAGGTCATGGGGGTTTATGAGTATTTTTCGACAGGGTATTCCATTTTGCTGATTGTGGCGACCGGACGGTATGAATTGGCCATTATGCTTCCGAAGGAAGAAAATGACGGCTTCCTGCTGGTGCTGCTTTCTGCGGGGCTATCCCTGCTTTTCTCTTTTGGAATGGGGCTGGTTTTCTGCGCTGCCGCATGGCTGGGGGCCAAGTTGGACTGGGCGGCTTATCTTCCGCTTTGTTTAGCGGTGCTGGGGGTATATTACTCCTGTAACTATTGGCTGAACCGCCGGAAAAATTATTGGAAGCTTGCTGTCAACCGCGTCTTGCAGGGACTGTTGATGTTCGGCTTTAATTTGTTGTTTGCGTATTTCCTGCCGGACAAGCGGTATGGCATGATTTTCGGTTATATCCTGTCGCAGGCGCTGGTGATGGCTGTCCTGATGTTCTATCTGGTGCGGGATTACCGGCGGCTGGGTCT
>CANSRB010000083.1 GCA_947649285.1 uncultured Clostridia bacterium | reverse complement strand
GAATCATTCAACTTTAATGAAGGAGACGATTGCCATGATTTATTTTGATAATGCCGCGACAACCTATCCGAAACCTCTGGCCGTACGGCGCAGTGTCCGAGATGCACTGGTGGTTTATGGCGGAAACCCGGGCAGAAGCGGCCATAAAATGGCAATGAGAGTCTCCGAACAGATTTTTTCTGTTCGGCAAAAGCTGGCGGATTTCTTTGGTGCAGAGGCACAGAATGTAGTATTTACGTCCAATTGCACTGCTGCGCTGAATATGGCTATTAAAGGAGTTTTAAAAGCAGGGGATCATGCGGTGATTTCCTGCTTGGAACATAATTCAGTTGTTCGTCCCTTAGAGCATATGAGACGGAAAGGACTGATTTCCTATGATGTTGCAGAGGTTTATGAGGAGGATCCGCTGGAAACAGTACGTTCATTTGAACAGCTTTTGACAAGCAGGACGAAAGCAGTTATCTGCACACATGCCTCTAATGTAAGTGGAGCGGTTCTGCCGATTCAGGCTCTGGGGAAGATGTGCTGTCGGCATGGAATCATTTTTATTGTGGACGCTGCACAAAGCGCAGGCGTGCTTCCGATCCATATGCAGGAAATGCAGATCCAGTTTCTGTGTATGCCGGGGCATAAAGGGCTTTATGGAATTACCGGAAGCGGCGTTTTAATTTCTGATGGGCAGGTTCCGTTGGATTCGTTGATCGAAGGCGGGACGGGAAGCTTATCTGCACAATTAGAACAGCCGGATTTTTTACCCGATCAGTTGGAGTCTGGAACCATCAATACGGCTGGCATCCTTTCTATTGGTGCTGGACTGGACTTCATAGCCTCCCAAGGAGGGCCTACAGCGATTTATCAACATGAATTCCGTCTCTGTGATTGGGTATTTCATCAGCTTCAAAAAATGCCCACAGTGTCTCTTTGCCTGAAACAGATGGTTTATGGCCAGAATGTTCCTTTAGTTTCATTTGGCATTCGTAACGTCCATTCGGAGGATCTCGCGGCTAAGCTCAGTGAGCATAATATCGCGGTTCGCGGAGGACTGCACTGCGCTCCTTTAGCACACCAGCATTATCGAACCTATGAACAAGGGCTGGTACGTTTTGCGCCATCCGTATTTTCCAAAGGAGAAGAAGCAGCCTTTTTTATTCGAAGCATTCAAAATCTTGTAAAATTTCTGGATAAAGCTTGAATTATAGGATGCGAATTGATAAACTAGAAAGGAACAATGATAAAAAGGATGGTGCGAAATGGGAACGCTTGAGGTTTATTTTGAGCGAATTTATGGTGTCCTTCGCAATTTTAACTGGATTACGGATTTGATTGATATTGCTGTAATTGCATTTATTATTTATAAAGCAATTCAAATGGTACGAGAGACACGTGCAGGCCAGCTGATCAAGGGTCTGATCTTGATGGTTCTGTTCTATTTTGTTTCGCTGATTTTAAGCATGAAAACAACTTCCTATCTTTTGGAAGGACTGTTTAGTTTTGGCGTTATCCTTTTAGTAGTGCTGTTCCAGCCGGAGATCCGGCGTGCACTGGAAAAGGTAGGCCGTGCCAATGTACCCTCTTTTAGTATTTTGGGTGGGGATTCTCATGAGAAGGGAACCCAAATATGGGAAAAACCCATTCAGGAAATTTGTAAGGCTGCTGAAAGTCTTGCCCAAACCAAAACAGGGGCTTTAATCGTGATTGAACGTAAAACTCGTCTGGGAGAGCAGATTGATACGGGTGTAGAACTGAACGCAGTTACCTCTGAAGAGCTTTTAGGGAATATTTTTTTCGTCAATACTCCCTTGCATGATGGTGCCGTCATTGTGCGGGATGGAGTGATTTTAGCAGCTGCTTGCTTTTTACCAAAACCGCAGAAAGAAGAATTTATTGCCAGCAATTTCGGAGCTAGGCATCGCGCCGCGATTGGCATTAGTGAAATTTCGGATGCACTGACCATCGTTATTTCCGAGGAAACAGGCACCATTTCTGTAACGGAAGACGGACAAATGGTTCGAAATTTCACCCGTATATCTTTAGCTGAATTTTTAACGGACAAGCTGACCGTAAGAGAGCCGGAAGAAGGCGGAAAGCGTAAATTATTCCGGAAAGGGAAGAAAAATGAAAAATAAATTGATTTTCTCCAATCTTTTAGACAATAATCGGGTTCTGCGCGTACTGTCTGTATTCTTGGCGTTTATCGCATGGTTGGTTGTAGCGATCACCATTGATGATACAAGGATTGAAATTATTGACAATGTTCCTATTAAAATTAACACGACAGATTTGAATTCTACACTCGGCGCTCGGAAATTGAGTGTCATTGAAGGCGCTGAGCAAACGATCAGCGTCCGAGTGGAAGGGATCAGCTATATTATCGGTAACCTGACACCAGATGATGTTGTAGCTACCCCGATCTTGACTTCAATTGTTGATGCGGGGGAGCAGGAGGTTCAGATTATGGTGACTAAGGCAGATCCAAATGCCAATTTTAAAATTGCTTCCCATACTCCAACTGTTAAATTAAACTTTGACCGTATCACAACCAAAACATTTCCGTTAAGTGTTGATGCTCCGAATATTCGCGTAGCAGAGGGCTATCTCCGGCAGAGTATGACCGCAAGCCCCAGTGAATTTTCCATTTCAGGGCCAGAAACCCAAATTGCCCGTATTTCCCGCTGTGTTCTTGAATATGAGGGGGATGAAATTCTGGATGACACCAAAGTATTTCCCGGAAAATTGGTTTTTTATGACGCTAATGGAGAAGAGATTAGTCCAAGTCAGTTAAAGAATCTCAGCTATGCAGAACAGCAGCATGAGATTACGATTACAGTTTGGAGAAGGAAGGAAGTTCCCGTTCACTTGAGCTTTATCAATGTCCCACAGGGATTGGATACCTCTAGTTTAAAATACACACTCAGCGCGGAAACCGTTACGATCGCTGGGCCTAAAGAGATTGTGGACAAACGGGAAGAAGTTACCGTAGGCCCGATAGACTTCAGTAAAATTTCGATTGGTTCCTCGTTTATCTTGGATTTGAACCTAGATGCTGCAGAAACTTGTATAGATGGAATCACTAACGTCAACGTGGAGATTGACAGTGAAAGCCTTGCGAAAAAAACGATTACCATTACGAATATAACCTCTCGAAACAAGCCGGCAGGATATGATGTTGCAATCAAAAATACCGAAATAGCCAATGTCAATATGGTAGGCAATACAGATGATATTGAAAAGCTGACTGAAAAAGATTTGATTGCTGTGGTGGATTTGCGTAATGTAGATCAAAATACCTGGAGAGTTCCGGTAAGTATTTACGCGACTGGAAATAAATTTGTATGGGCGGTCGGGGAATATTATGTTAATGTGACCGTTACCGAAAAATAGGGGAGAAAATATGCCAATTCTTGTTTCAAACCTTCGGTTGGGCTTAGATGAACCGGAAGAGGTTGCTATTTCAATGGCGCTGCGTCGCTTGGGAATTGCTGAACCAGCCGTGAAAAATGCTTCCCTTTATAAAAAATCATTGGATGCACGAAGAAGGAATAAGATCTCTTTTGTGGTTTCCGTAATCATTGAATTATATGAAGAGCAGTCTGAAGCAGCCTATGCTGTTTCAGATGCTTTTGTATCGTATCATCCTCGTAAGGCGCTGGATTTTCCAAAGGGAGATCAGATTCGGCGTCATCCGATTGTAATTATTGGTTTTGGTCCGGCCGGTATTTTTGCCGCGCATACGCTGGCCAAAATGGGGTTTTCTCCTATAGTGCTGGAACAAGGAGGAGCAATCGAAGAACGTTTTGAACGAGTGAAAGAATTTTGGGAAACGGGACGTTTGAATGAAAAAAGTAATGTCCAATTCGGGGAAGGCGGGGCAGGGACTTTTTCAGATGGGAAACTGACCACTCGGATTTCAGACGAACGGTGCGCCTATGTTTTAGAACAGTTTATCCGCCATGGGGCTGACCCGGGAATTCGTACTGCGGCCAAGCCGCATATTGGTACCGATCACTTACGAGGGATTATTCCTCGTTTACGTCAGGAAATTTTGGAATTGGGTGGTGAAATTCGCTTTAACACTCCTGCAACAGGGATTACACTGAGGAATAACCGCGTTTACAGCGTGAAGGTAGGTGATTCTGAAATCCGTACGGACGATGTTATCCTTGCGGTTGGCCACAGTGCGCGGGATACCTTTCAGCTCCTGATGAATCAGGGGATTTATCTGGAACCTAAAAATTTCTCGGTTGGAGTCCGTATTGAGCAGCTTCAGTCCCGGATTGACCGTGGCCTCTATGGCGAGTTGGCAGGACATCCACGGCTTCCTCAGGGGGAATACCAGCTTTCTGCTAAAAGAGGGGATCGGTGTGTTTATACGTTTTGTATGTGTCCAGGCGGATATGTGGTTCCCTCATCCTCCGAAACGGGTCAAGTCGTCACAAATGGAATGAGTGAGCACGCTCGGGATGGAAAAAATGCCAACGCTGCATTGGTTGTTTCTGTGGGACAGGAGGACTTCGGCTCACACCCGCTGGCCGGAATGTATTATCAGGCCGAGCTGGAACGTCGTGCTTTCCAACTGGGTGGCGGGAGCTATTCAGCTCCCGCCATGACAATTGACTCTTTTTTGAATCATAAACCCACCTCTTTATCTGGGGAAATAAATCCCAGTTATTCCTTGGGAGTCGTTCCGGCTGATTTTGCTCTACTGTTCTCTCGATCCGTCACTGAGATGCTGCGCTTTGGATTGCAGCAGTTTCAAAAAAAACTTCCGGGTTTTTCTTATCCAGAAGGAATTTTGACCGGCGTTGAAACCCGCACTTCCTCTCCGATCCGCATTGCCCGAACCGAAAATGGGGTTTCACGCAATACGGATGGCCTTTATCCGTGTGGGGAGGGCGCTGGATATGCAGGCGGGATTATGAGTGCTGCGGTGGATGGGATTCGGATTGCTCAGCAAATAATTTCAAAATATCAAGGTTAGGCTTTTATATTCTGAGAAAATATGCTATACTATTTACATTATTCTGAAATTTTTGATGAATGGAAGATCTCATGTTGGATTTAAAAGAGGCCCGGGAAAGGGCAGAGATACTGCGGGAATTATTGGAGACCTATAATTATCAATATTATATTTTGGACTCTCCAACAGTCAGCGATGCTGAATTCGACCTGTTGCTTCGGGAACTGGAGGAAATTGAGAACCAATTCCCAGAGTTGGTTACAAATGATTCCCCAACCCGCCGTGTAGGGGGAAGCGTGGACAATACGTTTGAGGAAGTTCCGCACCTTGTCCAAATGGGGAGCTTACAGGATGTGTTCAGCTTGGATGGAGTTAGGGAATTCGATAAGCGTATCCGCGAGGAAATACAAGCGGAATATGTAGTAGAAGCTAAAATTGACGGGCTTTCTGTTTCTTTGGAATATCGAGACGGTTTGCTTGTGCGCGGCTCTACCCGGGGAAACGGTTTTGTTGGGGAGGATGTCACTCAGAATATCCGCACGATTCAGTCAATCCCGCTGAAATTAAAAACAAAACTTCCATTTCTGGAAGTGCGTGGGGAAGTCTATATGCCGCGCAGCAGTTTTGAATCGTTGGTAGAACGCCAGATAGAAAATGACGAAACACCGTTTAAAAATCCAAGAAATGCGGCGGCTGGTTCTCTTCGGCAAAAAAATCCTAAAATTACGGCTTCCCGAAAATTGGAGATATTTATTTTTAACGTTCAGCAGATTGAAGGGAAGGCTTTTGTCAATCATGATGAAAGCTTACGCTTTTTAGCAGAGGAGGGATTTCCGGTTTCTCCAGAATACCGAACCTGCACGACAATTCAAGAGGCTATTCAAGCAATCGCGCAGATTGGTGAAAAACGGTATGATTTCCCATTTGACATTGATGGTGCCGTAGTAAAAGTCAATCATTTGGCGGATCGTGAATTATTGGGAGCGACCTCCAAATATCCCAAATGGGCGGTTGCTTTTAAATATCCTCCTGAGGAAAAAGAAGCTACCTTGCTTTCGATCGAAATCAATGTGGGACGTACAGGCACACTGACACCTACTGCGGTTTTCACCCCGATTCAATTGGCAGGTACAACCGTCAGCAGGGCAGTGCTTCATAACCAGGATTTTATTGATGAAAAGGATATCCGGATTGGGGATCAGATCATCGTGCGGAAAGCAGGGGATATCATCCCGGAGGTTCTGCGCTCTGTTTCTCACCAAGAAGGAAGCCAGCCTTATCGGATACCAGAGGAGTGCCCTTCCTGCGGGGAAAAAGTGGTGAAGGAGGGAGATCAGGCGGCTTATCGCTGCGTGAATCCTCGGTGTCCCTCGGCTATTTTTCGAAATATTGTGCATTTTGCATCGCGGAATGCAATGGATATTGACGGACTGGGTCCTGCATTGATTCAGGCATTGATAGACAGCGGACAAATTGGAAATACGGCAGATTTGTATTTTTTGAACGGGGAAACACTTTCTTCCATGGAACGTATGGGGAAGCGTTCGGCTGAGAATCTGCTTCATGCATTGGAATTATCCAAAAAACAGCCTTTATCCCGCTTGATTTTCGGCCTTGGCATTCGTAATATCGGGCAACGCGCTTCCGAACTAGTCTGCCAGGCTTTCCCAAGTATAGAACTGCTTCAGCAGGCTTCCTTGGAAGAACTGACGGCGATTGACGGATTTGGAGAAATTATGGCGACCAGTTTGTCGGAATTTTTTGCTAAATCGGAAAATCAAAAACTTATCCAACGTTTCCAAGAGGCAGGGCTTAATTTTACAGAACCTCAAAAGCAAACGGAAGATACATTTGCTGGTATGACTTTTGTAGTAACTGGAACACTTCCAACCCTTAGCCGCAAGGAGGCTGAGGAGCTTATCCAACAGCATGGCGGAAAGGTTTCCTCGAGTGTTTCCAAAAAAACCAGCATGGTGCTGGCGGGAGAAAATGCGGGAAGCAAATTGTCAAAGGCTCAGGAATTAGGTATTCGCGTTCTGTCCGAAAAAGAACTCTATGAACTTCTAAATCATTAAAATAAGATTTTTCAGAAAGGGAAGTTAAAATGAAAATTGACGTACAACATTTAGCCAAGCTTTCCCGTCTGCATATTTCAGAAGAACAAGTCGCAAAGTTTGAAATGCAGATGCAGGAAATAGTAGGTATGGTGGATAATCTTCCGGAATTATCCAGTGAAGATTGCCTGATTGATCCCCAAAACCCAATGACCTGCCGGCCTGATATCCCACAAAATAATTATAAACGGGATGATATCTTAAAAAATGCACCTCAAGTACAAGCAGGCTGTGTTGTTGTGCCAAAAGTGATTGAATAGGGAAGGGAAAAGCGTTATGGAATTGTATCGACTGACAGCTTCTGAATTGGCACAGATGCTTCGCAACAAAGAATGCAGTTCAGAAGAGATTACAAAGTCTGTTTTGAACCGGATTAAAGAAACCGAAGATCGTGTAGGATCTTATGTAACAGTAACAGAAGAAACCTCTTTAGAACAAGCCAAAGCGGTGGATGCCCGTTTAGCCGCTGGGGAAGCGCTTCCTCCGCTGGCTGGGATCCCCGTTGGTGTAAAGGATAACATCTGTACAAAGGGAATTCGGACAACCTGTTCTTCTAAGATGCTTTTTAATTTTGAACCTCCTTATAATGCTACTGTTGTAGAAAAACTTTCAGCTCAGGAAGCGGTTATTATTGGTAAATTGAATATGGATGAATTTGCGATGGGTTCCTCCTGTGAAACCTCCTATTTCAAAAAAACCAGGAATCCGCATTCGCTGGATCATGTGCCAGGCGGTTCATCCGGCGGGAGCGCGGCTGCTGTTGCAGCAGGGGAAGCCATCCTGTCATTAGGTTCTGATACCGGTGGTTCTATCCGGCTTCCAGCTTCCTATTGCGGTGTAATCGGATTAAAACCTACTTATGGAAGCGTTTCCCGCTATGGTTTAGTGGCCTTTGCTTCTTCTCTGGATCAGATTGGCCCCTTTGCACGCAGTGTGGAAGACATTTCGATGCT
>CANSRB010000082.1 GCA_947649285.1 uncultured Clostridia bacterium | reverse complement strand
GTAGGGCTTCATAGACGGCGCACAGCGCATTTTATGCGCGAACAGGCAAAGCCTGCCCTCAAATCGGGTATCGATTTGAGGGTGTGCCGACTATAAAGCCGGGCTGTTTCTGCGGTGGATTTACCACAGGGATCTTAGAACCTGTATTCACAACCATCGAACACGATCTGCCCGGTGCTTTTTCATACAGACTGCGTTCATTTTCCTTGCCATACGGCAAGTATGCCTGCAAAAAATGGCCTTGCTGCCCGAAAAACCCCTCGGGTATCTGGCATCCTCTGATTGTGAATACAGGTTCCTAGAATCCATATGGTTTCTAGGAAAGGCTTTGACAATCATCAATAGGGTTAGATAGGCGGAATGAATTTTCAATAAGATAGGGCAGCGCAGAGCGATGCCAGTACGCGAAGCGTGCGCAGGGTTAAAGCAGGGGCGGTTTTATCAGCCCCGAACAGGACCCTTTTCGCAGGAATGGGCCGCAAAGAATAAAGAGTAATTTTCGGGAAAGCGGTAAGGAGTGACTGTCCATGGCGAGGGCTCGGAAAGTAATCCGAACCAAAAATATCTACAAAAAAAGTAGGTCTAAGGGCGGCCGTGTATTCCGCGGCCTGCTGTATTTATTTTTGATCCTGGCGTTGGTTGGCTTCGGTTTTATTTTCAGCCGGGAGTGGTCGATCCGGTTTGGGCCGGACGCGCCGAAGCCTTCTTCGGATTTATCCCCGTCCAGTCTGCCTCAGGAGGAGTCCTCTTCTGATCCGGAAGAAAGCGTTTCCTCTCAGGAGGAGGAGCCGCCGTCTGCCGAACCGTTCGGCAGGGTTCGTAAGCTTTCGGAGGAAGAGCTTCGTCTGACAGGGGAGGCTCTGGAAGCGAAAATGGGTGCGATTCGGGCAGAAGGCGCGGAAATTGTTTTATTTGAACTGAAAACCGAGGAGGGCTTCCTCCTGTATGATACTGCGAATGAAAAGGCGCAGGTGTACGGTGCTATTGACAGCCAGCCGGTCGCATTGGATCCTTTGGTTGCAGCAGCACGGGAGGCCGGGCTGAAAACGGCGGCGCAGGTTTCTGCGCTGAAGGATCCGAAAGCGGCGCATCTGCGGAACCGGAATTCGTTTGCCTTCGGGAACCAGACCAATACCAACTGGATGGACAGCTCCAAGGATCAGGGTGGGAAACCTTGGCTGAACCCTTATATGGAGAACACCCGGGCCTATCTTTCCGAGCTGGCGGCCGAACTTCACAGCCGCGGCATGGACATCATTTTGCTGACCAACTTGAATTTCCCAACGAAAAATACGAAAGACATGAATCCGATCAATCCCTTTACCTCCCAGGAGGAAATCCTCCGGCAGACGCTGGCGGAGATTCAGGAGGCAGCCGGAGAAACACGGGTGTTGAACTGCATTGACCTGGCCGAACAGGCGACCCTTTTCGAAGGGGATGCCGCCGCGTTTTTCCAGAGCCTGGAGGGGGCGGACTACGGTGCGCTGATCTCGCTGGATTCTATCCGGGAACGCCGGACCAAGCTTCTTCCGAAGCTTCGGGGCGGGGCGGCAACCGCGCTGGATCCGCTGGAAATTGCGGGCGAGCTGCTGGATGGGACAGGTGAAAACGCCGTTTTGATCTTGCGGGGATCGGATACGGAGGCTCTGGAAGAGCTGCTGGACGCACGCGGGTATGACAGTTATCTCGTCATATAGCAATAGAATGAAGGAGTGTTTTAGTTATGATGGAAATGGAAGCTTACAAACTCTGGACTCGGACAGAATTGGAGGACGCGGACTTAAATGCGGAGCTTGCGGCCGTTGCAGGCGATACCGAAGCAATCAAGGACCGTTTTTACCGTGACCTGGAATTCGGCACCGGCGGGCTCCGCGGCGTAATCGGCGCGGGAACCAACCGGATGAATATCTACACCATTCGGAAAGCAACGCAGGGGCTGGCGGATTACCTCAATGAGGAAAGTACTGCGCCCAGCGTGGCAATCAGCTATGACTCCCGGATTAAATCGGACGTTTTTGCGCGGGAAGCAGCCGGCGTTTTGGCGGCTAATGGAATCAAAGCGTACATCTACCCGCAGCTGATGCCGACTCCCTGCCTGTCGTTTGCCGTTCGGGAGCTGAAATGTGACGCCGGCATCATGGTGACGGCTTCCCACAATCCCGCTAAATACAACGGCTACAAGGTTTATGGCCCGGATGGATGCCAGCTGACGATCGACGCTGCCGACCGTGTGCTCAGCTTAATCAATAAGATTGATATTTTCCAGGGAGTAAAAACGCTGCCCTTTGAAAAAGCCCTGGAAGAAGGCAGCGTGGAGTACATCAAACCCGAGGTAGAGGAAAAATTCCTTGATCATGTACAGGGCGAATCCCTGGATACCGAAGCCTGCAAGAAAGCCGGCCTGAAGGTGGTTTATACCCCCCTGAACGGTACCGGGAACATCCCAGTGCGCAAGATCCTGAAACGGGTAGGCATTGAGGATATCGTCATTGTCCCTGAGCAGGAAAATCCGGACGGCACCTTCCGTACCTGTCCCTTCCCGAACCCGGAAATTGAAGAAGCTATGCGGCTGGGCCTGGCGCTCTGCGAAAAAGAGAAACCGGACTTGCTGCTGGCTACCGACCCCGACTGCGACCGCGTAGGGATTGCCGTACCGGACAAGGAAGGCCGCTATGTGCTGATTACCGGCAATGAGGTAGGCGCTTTGCTGATTGAATATATCTGCAAACAGCGCACCGCTTCCGGCAAAATGCCGAAAGACCCGATTGCCGTCAAGACCATCGTTACCACTGAGCTGGCTGCTAAGATTGCCGCAGACTATGGTGTCCGGGTGATCGACGTCCTGACCGGATTTAAATTTATCGGCGAACAGATCCATTATCTGGAGGAAAAAGGCGAGGAAAACCGTTACATCTTCGGCTTTGAGGAAAGCTATGGGTATCTTTCCGGTACTTATGTGCGGGATAAGGATGCGGTCAATGCGTCCATGCTGATCTGCGAGATGGCGGCTCATTACAAGCTGGAGGGCGTTTCGATTCTGGACGCGCTCAATGCGATCTATGAAAAATACGGCATCTATATCCACCAGCAGCAGTCCTTCACCTGCGAGGGCGCTTCCGGTATGGAGCAGATGAAACAGATTATGACGAGCCTCCGCACCAACCCGCCGAAAGAATTAGCGGGCCTGAAGGTCACTGCCTTCAGCGACTATCTGGCAAGCAAGACGCTGGATCTGGCAAACGGCGGCGAAACCGTGATCGACCTGCCGAAATCGGATGTGCTTTCGTTCTTCCTGGAAAACGGGGCGAGCGTTGTCCTCCGTCCTTCTGGCACCGAGCCAAAGATCAAAGCTTACTATACCGCGATCGACCCATCGCGTGAAAATGCGCTCAAGTTCCTGGACGGACTGAAAGCCGATTTCACCAAGGTGATGGGCTTCTAAACCATCCGGCGAATTCCCTGTCATCCGCCTTCCGGATGACAGGGGATTTATTTTCATTCCCTTTTCGAGGGAAAATATAATACGATTTCTCGATAAAAAGATTAAAATCTTTTTATCGAGGCGTGATACGCCGCTGTGCCTGTGGCGCACCAAGAAAAGTATAGACAACATTCTTGGTGGCTGCGCCGCCGGACTGCATTCTGCAGCTCAATAAAACGACTGCATCGTTTTATTGAGAATTAATATAAAATCTTTCACAAACCAGGATCATAAAGGAAATCATTATGGAGTTTAATGAAGAGTTGGAACAGTTTACGTTTGAGTATAACGGATTGATTTTTGCCTGGGATGAAGAACCTGAAGAGGGTTATAGGGAACAGGTAAAAGCAATATCCGAGAAATATGGCAGACACTTAAATTCAATTATAAGGTTCATGGCGCCTGATATTACAAAAGTTTTTGGCAGCTTCAGCCCTGATGAAATAAAAGAAAAGCTGGGCAGGCCGGTTATTGATTGCGATAACGGACAGGTAAATTACTTTGAACAGTCATTTGATAATACGCATATCTTTACGTTTGAATTTTTGGATGATGAGTTTGAGCATTTACAATATTTTTCGATAGATGGCTGACAAGCTGCTTCTGAATTTGCAGAACGATGAAGCGGGTGCAGATTCAGGAATAGTTTGTACGATACACAGGATGCTTTATTTTGATGCAGTGGAATACTTTTCCGAAAAGGAAGGTATTTTAATTAGGAAAACGAAAAGGAGATTTTCATGCCGAAATCATTAAAAACTGGGATGGTATTCCTGCTGGCGGTTTGCGTTTTATTCAGCCTGACGGGTTGTGCAGATAAAAAGGAGCAGGAATACAAAACGAACATGACAGCGGCAATTGCAGACATCAGCAGCAATTATACCGCTTTTGCCGAAGCAGTGGAGGCTTATTTTGAAGACCGGCTGGCTGTGGAACGGCGGGCTCCGGTATTGGATGCCCTGACTGCTCTGACCGATGCTTACGGGAAGCTGGAAACGCTGGAAGCCCCAGGAGATTATCAAGAAGTGCAGAAGCTGCTGAGCGAAGGCGCCGCTTTAGCGAAAGAAGCGGTTTCGATCTATCGGGAAGAGCTGGAAGGTTTGACGGAAGAGAATTTCAATGAAGCAGCGTTGGAACGGATTCAAGCCGGGGATCAGAAAATCCAGGAGGCGTATGAAAAAATCCTGGCCGGGGCCTCAAAGGGTCAGGAGATTGACGGGATGAAATAAGGCAGATGGCTGTAAAACTGGATAAAAAAGCCGATGGAATTTTCCATCGGCTTTTTTTGCTTTATGATAAAGGATGGGAATTAAATATCCATCCCAATTACGTAGATAGGAACTTGGATTGCGCTTTTGAAATAGGGTAAGTATTTTTCAACTTTTTCAAAATTAAGGGAACCTTCCCAATTATGTCCGTATTGGTTGGATAGAAATTTTTGCATCGCTTTTGTAGTCGTGATATAAACGCCCAAATCAATAAGGTCTAAATTTGAATAAGATGCCATCTGAAATTTTAACAAGTCTGTTCCTAAAAATGATGCATGACCAAATTGAACCTCTTTCCAAGAATAAATCGTTTAGGATTTTGTTAAATTCTTTCCGGTTTAGTTTCGAAAAATCAACACATGCTGCATACAGAATTTGTTCAATTTCTGACTTTTGGGCAAGGCGGCTGTTAAATAATTCTTCAGAAAAACGGAAGGAATACTTTTTAAGGCGTACGTCCATCCCCTATCATCTCCAATCTCAGTATAGATAAAGTATATCATAATACGACAAAAAACGCGAGAAAAATAATCAATAAAAGGGAATAAGCCTTTGAGTTTATCTCGAATTTTTATTCGACATAGCAGCAATAATCGAGAATCACATTGCCGTTTTCGTCCGGCGTTGTATAGCGCGGGCATAGGCCGTTCTCGAAGGATCACACGCCGCCGTTTTCGTCGTGCCATATCCTCATACCCCTGCGCTCGACTTCGGAGAAACAGCCGTTTGCAAACCACTCGTCCCACAAGCCGCCGAAGCCGGGATATTTCTTCCCGATGAAGCGCATCGCAGGGATACTTTCCCTGAAAGCTTTGATGATTTCTGCCATTTTGATACCTCCGCCACATTTATTATGGTTTTGATGCAGACGAGCTTTAACCATCCCCAAGCTTTCGCAGGCGTTCTTTCAGCAGGCGATGGTCTGTCAGGAGATCGTAGACCCCGTCCTCCGTAAGGACACCCCGCCTGAGATTTTGTGGGAGCAGTCCTGCGGCATCCGCTTCGAAGTCCTCACTCCATCGGCCGTCCTCATAATAAGCGGTCAGCTCTGCCAAACCGGTTAAGACGGCAGCATAGCGGTCCAAGGCCTGATCCAGGGATTCCACCGCAGCCGAAGCTTCATTCAAAAGCTGTTCCATGTGGGTGATACGCTCAATCTGTTCCATGTTGTCCCTCCTTAGGATTATTGTACGGATAACGGGAAGAGCCGGCTTCTCTACCGCTTGGAAGCCGAAATCAGAGATGATTCAGATATAATTATAAGGCTAGGTAAACACAGCGTTTACCTAGTCTTATTCTGGTTAAAGTGTAATTATGGGACTTTAAGAAAGTCAGTTGTTTCAATGGTTTGCTGGTCGTCAACAAGAGGTTCTATCCTTGCTTAGGCTTTATAGCTAAAGCAATTAATATAATCATCTGTAAAACAGGATAACCAATGTAATTAATCCAAGGATTGAAAATAGTTGGAATTATATAAGCGACTCCACCTAAAATTCCACCGAATAATGCAAGTAAAAAGAACGCTAATACTTTTGTTTTCTTATCTTTAAACGTATTCATAAATGGTACGCATAATGTAATAATCCATATCAAGGCTCCACCGGATAAAAATTTAAATAAGGGAATATTACTTGTGGCTTGCTCTATAGAAAATGCACTAGAAATTGATAACTCGCGCTGTTTCTTAATTTCTGAAATGATTGCGTCATATTCTTCTTGTAACGCTGGGGATTGGGATACTTTTTCCATATCAATTTCTGAAAGACTTTGTAAAATGTCTACTCTTTTTCCAATCCTGTTATAAAAGAAAAAATTTGCATCTACATATGGGAAAACAAGAGCTATAACAACGATTACAGCTGCAAATATAGCATATAACTTTGGATTTTTAAGGTTCTTTTGTATCCAAGAGACAATTAGTTCTATTGCTTTATCCATAATATACCTCCTCTCAATGTTTTGGGATGATTATTTTTAATTATATCATCAAAAATAAATTCTGTCACTCCTTTTTATTTGTGAGTGTAATTATAGGATTTCCGTTCAAGAATATTCCTCAAAACTCACACAAACAAAAACATAACAAAAGACCGCCGACAAAAATCGACGGTCTTTTCTACTGGTCGGAGTGACGGGACTTGAACCCACGGCCTCTTGACCCCCAGTCAAGCGCGCTACCAGCTGCGCCACACCCCGAACAATACTAGTATATTCATTGAAGGGGGATTTGTCAACTGAAATCTGCGCTTTTTTAAAAAATACTTGTATTAAAGCAGAAATTTCGAAAAACAGTTGACATTTTTGAAAAAAAGCTTATAATATCAATTGAACAGATGAACATATGAAAGGATGTGTAGCGATGGCGGAATCGAATTTTTCTGAACGCTGCGATTTTATGCATGTGCATGAGGATGTGGTGGCACTTTTGAAGGAGCAAATGCCGGAAGATGAAACCCTGTTCGATCTGGCGGAGCTGTTCAAAATTTTTGGCGATTCTACCCGGATCAAAATCCTGTATCTGCTCTTTGAATCCGAGCTTTGTGTCTGCGATATTGCTCAGATGCTGCAAATGACTCAGTCGGCGATCTCCCACCAGCTTCAGGTCTTGAAAAAAAGCAAGCTGGTGAAATACCGGAGGGAGGGGAAAACCGTTTTTTATTCCTTGGCGGACCATCATGTTCGAGCGATAATCGACCAGGGGATGGAGCACATCTGCGAGTAATCTTCGTTCAATATTTGCAAGAAGGCTCGGCGTTGATGCGGCTGTTTTTTGTATTTGAACACAGGAAAAAATTTTCAACAACAATCCATTCAGGAGGGGACAACGATGAAAAAACGTTTGAATCTTACAGATCTTGACTGCGCCAACTGTGCAGCTAAAATGGAAGCTGCGATCAGGAAAATCCCGGGTGTTCAGGATGCTTCGGTGAGCTTTATGACCCAGAAAATGACCGTAGATGCGGAGGATGGGCGTTTTGATGAAATTATGCAGGAGATTATTCGGGTTTGTCGGAAAATTGAGCCGGATTGCCGGATCCAATATTGAAAGCAGGGAAGTGTTTTAGATGACAGGCAAACAGAAAAAAATGCTGATCCGTATCCTAGCTTCGGCGGTGCTTTTGGCGGCAGGACTGCTCCTTCCCGTTGCGGAGGGGATCCGGTCGGTCTTGATGATCGCTGCCTATGTGGTTGTCGGCTGGGATGTGGTGTGGAAAGCAGTCCGGAATATCCTCCGGGGCCAGGTGTTTGACGAAAATTTCCTGATGGCGGTTGCTACCATCGGTGCGTTCTGCCTGCGGGAGTTTCCGGAAGCCGCAGAAGTCATGCTGTTTTATCAAATAGGGGAATTGTTCCAAAGCTATGCGGTGGGCCGCTCCCGCAGGTCGATCACCGAACTGATGGATATCCGGCCGGATTCTGCCAATATTGAGCGGGACGGCCGGTTGGAACAGGTAGATCCGGAAGAAGTAGCGGTTGGGGATATCATCGTGGTGAAAGCCGGGGAAAAAATCCCGCTGGATGGGGTGGTAGTAGAAGGGAACTCCTCCGTGAATA
>CANSRB010000081.1 GCA_947649285.1 uncultured Clostridia bacterium | reverse complement strand
AAAAAACGGTTGAACACTTACGTCCACCGTCCTCTTGGAGCGGATGACGGGTCTCTGTTCCACACACCCCTCGCCTGAAAACAATCCACTGGATTGTTTTCCCGCTTCGCGGACGGCTCATTCTCGACCCGTCTGGCACTCAAGAAACAGCATAGAATAAAAAAACGGTTGAACACTTACGTCCACCGTCCTCTTGGAGCGGATGACGGGTCTCGAACCCGCTACCTCCACCTTGGCAAGGTGGCGCTCTACCAAATGAGCTACATCCGCAAATTTATTTTTTAGTCCCCGGCCAAAAGCAAGAATGCTTTGACCGGTTTCTAAAAATGGTGCCTCCGGTCGGAATCGAACCAACGACACGAGGATTTTCAGTCCTCTGCTCTACCGACTGAGCTACAGAGGCAAATCCGCTGGAAAATTCCATCAGAAAATGGCGACCCGCATCGGGCTCGAACCGACGACCTCTAGCGTGACAGGCTAGCGCTCTAACCAACTGAGCTAGCGGGCCATGTGGTGGGAACAATAGGGATCGAACCTATGACCCTCTGCTTGTAAGGCAGATGCTCTCCCAGCTGAGCTATGCTCCCACATTTCGCCGCTTTTGAACTGTGTTTCTCAGCGACGAATATTATTCTAACTTAAACTGCAAAAAAAGTCAAGCTGTTTTTGCAAAAAAATACGATTTTTTTCATCCGGAGGCTAAATATCATTCCGGGCTAAATCTTCCAGTGATTCCCTCCGGACAGCCAGCCGGGCTTGCCCATCCCGAACCATCACCACTGCCGGCCGCGGGACCCGATTATAATTGGAAGCCATCGAATAATGATACGCCCCGGTCGAAAGCACCGCCAGCAGATCTCCCCGCCCGCACTCCGGGAGCAGGATATCCTTGCCCAGCACATCCCCGCTCTCACAGCACCGGCCGGCCACCGTGACCTTCCGGGCAGGAGGAAGATTCATTTTATTGGCCAGCAGGAAGTCATACTTCGCCCCATAGAGCACCGGCCGGATATTGTCCGTCATCCCGCCGTCTACGGCCACATAAGTGCGGATCCCCGGGATTTCCTTGATACTGCCAATCTCATACAAGGTAATCCCGGCTTCCCCGACAATGGAACGTCCCGGCTCCAACAGGATAAAGGGCTGTTCCATCTCCAACTCGGCGCAGACCTGCCCGACCTTGCGGCTGACCTGCTCCATATATCCATCATAGGGCTTGGGGGTGTCCTCCTCGGTGTAGCGGATGCCGAAGCCGCCTCCCAGATTCAGTTCCGGCAGCAGCACGCCGGTTTCCTTCCGCACCTCATCCAAGAAGTGCAGCATGATTTCCGCCGTATGCTCAAACGGATCACTGTCAAAAATCTGGGAGCCGATATGGCAATGGATGCCGCGCAGCTGCAAATTCGGCTTGGAAAGCGCCAAGCGGACCGCTTTCATCGCGTCGCCCAGCTCGATAGCAAAGCCGAACTTGGAATCAATCCCGCCTGTCCGGATAAACTCATGGGTATGCGCTTCCACGCCCGGGCAAAGCCGCAGCAAAATCCCCGGCTTCTTCCCCATCTTCCCCGCCAGCTCGTCCAGCCGGTCTAATTCATCGTAAGCGTCCGCCACGATCCGCCCTACGCCGGATTCCAGCAGATAAGCAAGCTCCCGGTCTGTCTTATTATTCCCGTGGTAGCAAATGTTTACAGGGTCAAATCCTGCCTGGATGGCGGTGTATAGTTCCCCGGCCGAAACCGCATCGGCGCCGATGCCCTCTTCCTTCGCGATCCGGTAGATCTCCTTGCAGGAAAAAGCCTTACTGGCATAGCAGACCAAACCCTTCCCACCGTAAAATTTTTCAATGGAACGGCGGTAGAGCCGCATATTTTCCCGGATCCGCCCCTCATCCATCACATAAAGCGGGGTCCCGAATTCTTTCGCCAGTTCGGTGACATCCGCCCCGGCAAAAACCAGATGGTTCTTTTCATTGACTGCAATCCCATTCATTCTTCCGACTCCCCTTCTTCATCCTCTTCGGCAATCTGTGTAAGTATTTCCCGGATCTCCGCAACGCCCTGCCCGGTTTCGCTCGAAAAGGGCAGGATGGTGATCTGATCCCCGCAGGGCAGTTCGGACGGGATGTTTGCCAGCCGTTCCGCCGTCTGGGTTTTGTTCAGCTTGTCCGCCTTGGTCAGGAGCACCAGGAAGGGCAGCTCCCGCTCAATCAGGTAGTTCACCATCTGGATGTCCAGCGCGGTCGGCGGATGCCGCATATCAATCAGCTGAACCACCAGGCGGAGATCCCGCTCCTGGGCAAAATAGCCCTCGATCAGCTCAGACCAGCGCCGCTGTTCCGACTTGGATACCCTGGCATAGCCATATCCGGGCAGATCGACAAAATGCAGCGGGGGAACCTCAAAAAAATTGATGGTCGCCGTCTTGCCGGGCACGCTGCTGACCCGGGCCAGCCCTTTCCGATTAAAAATCTTATTGATCGCCGAGGACTTCCCCACATTGGAGCGCCCGGCAAACGCCACCTCAATCCCCCTCGCGGGAGGAAGCTGCTTGGCCAGGCCGTAAGAGGCGGTATACTTCGCCTGATTAAAATTCATCATCCATTCCTCCCCCTGTCAGCCGCCGCTTTGTCACATCGTCACCGGATTGGCGGATTCTATCACCGGAACCGGCTCGCTCCAGCTCAGCGCGACCTCCGGCTCTGGAAGCTTCTTTTCGTGAGGAACCAGAGCCACCTCCAGCACCTCCTCCAAACGCTCCGCCGGGACAAAGGTAATCGCTTCCAGGACCACCGGGTCAAATTCCTTGATTTCCGGCTCGTTCTCCTTGGGGATCAGCACCACAGTTTTCTGCTCCCGGTAGGCCGCCATCGACTTTTCCTTTAAACCGCCGATCGGCATAACCCGGCCGCGCAGGGAAATTTCCCCCGTCATGGCGACCTCTCCCCGTACCGGAATCCCGCTCAAAGCAGAAACCAGCGCAGTCGTCATGGTAACGCCCGCGGAAGGCCCATCCTTGGGGACCGCCCCTTCCGGAGCATGGATATGGATATCGCAGTTCTTATGGAAATCCGGGTCGATCCCATATTGGGAGGCCACCGAGCGGACATAACTGATTGCGATTTCAGCAGATTCCTTCATTACATCCCCCAGCGAACCGGTTAGCTGCACCTTCCCGCTTCCCGGCAGGACGGCGCATTCGATCTCGAGCATCTCGCCGCCGACCGATGTCCAGGCCAGCCCGTTGACAACGCCCACTTGGTCTTGAGCCTTGGGTTTCTCTTTCCGATAGGGTGCAGGCCCCAACAGCTCCTCCAGATTTTTCGGTGTTGCCACAACCTTGGCGCTCTCGCCTGCCACAATCCGCGCGGCCGCCTTCCGGCAGAGAGCCCCGATCTTCCGTTCCAGAGTGCGGACGCCGGCTTCCCGGGTATACCCGTCAATGATATCCCGGAGCGCACCGTCCCGCACGGCAAAGGTCTTAGCGGAAAGGCCGTGCTTCGCCGCCTGCTTTTTCACCAGATACTGCCGGGCAATCTGGAACTTCTCCTCCCGGGTATAGCTGGAAAGCTCGATCACTTCCATCCGGTCCAGCAGCGGGCCGGGGATGGTCGAGGTGGTATTCGCCGTTGTCAGGAACAGCGCCTTGCTCAGATCGAAGGGGACGTCGATATAATGATCCACAAAGCCGGTATTCTGCTCGGAATCCAGCGCCTCCAGCAATGCGGAGGCCGGATCGCCCCGATGGTCGCTCCCCACCTTGTCAATCTCATCCAGCAGGATCAGCGGGTTATTGGACTTCGCCTGCTTAAACGCGTTGATAATCCTCCCCGGCATCGAGCCCAGATAGGTCTTGCGATGCCCGCGGATCTCGCTCTCGTCATGGACGCCGCCCAGCGATACCCGGACATAGTTCCGGTGCAGCGCTTTGGCGATGGAAGCCGCAATCGAGGTTTTGCCCACCCCGGGAGGCCCGACCAGGCAGATAATCTGCCCCTTGATATCCGGCGTCAGCTGACGGACAGCCAGCAGCTCCAGGATCCGCTCCTTCACCTTTTTCAGCCCATAGTGATCCCGGTTCAGCTGGGCCTCGGCCTTCTTCACATCCAGGATATCCTTGGTGGATTCATCCCAGGGAAGGCTGAGCACGGTATCCAGATAGGTTGTAATGACATTGGCTTCCTGAGACATCGCCGGCAGGCGGCTCAGCCGCTCGCATTCCTTCATTAGCTTTTCCCGGGTGGATTCCGGCATATGTTTCAGCTCTTCCAGCCGTTCTGCGAAAGTATACGCGTCTTCCTGCGTGGATTCCCCTTCACCCAGTTCGTCCTCGATCACCCGGAGCTGCTCGCGCAGGAAATAATCCCGCTGGTTCTTGTCCATCTTCTGCTTGACCTTTTCAAAGATACTGTGTTCAATTTCCAGCAGGGTGCATTCCCGCTCCAGGATTTCCGCCAGCATTTCCAGCGCCGTATAGCTATCCGGACATTCCAGCAGAGCCTGTTTATCCTCATATGTGCAAAGCAGGTTGGGGACAATTGCGTTAAACAGCTCGGGCGGTGTTTCCTTGGCAAGCGCGCGGGCAATGATCTCCCGGGGGACATTCGGCAGCGCATAGCAGTATTCCTTAAACATCGCTTTGACCAGACGGATCAGCGCGACTTCCTGTTCATAATCGTAGGCCCGGCGCTTGCGCGGGATCCGTTTGATCTCGCAGCTTAGATAGGGGTCGTCCCCCTCCAGCCGGACCAGCCGGGCTTTATACTGCCCTTCCACCAGCACCCGGATGGTGCTGTCGTCCGCCTTCAGGAGCTGCTTGATTACGCAGACCACCCCAACACTGTATAAATCCTTCTGAAGCGGATCCTCCACCTCCAGTTCGGACTGGGTCACGATAAAAATTTCGCGTTTGAAGTCCATGGCCGCCTTGATGGCCAAGATGGACTTCTGACGTTTCACATCAAAGTGCATCGCCACACCGGGGAAGGCTACCATCCCCCGGAGCGCGAGCGTGGGCATGATCAACACCGGTTTTATTTGATTGGTTTCACTCATCATCATTTCCATTCCGCCGCTTTGCTTCGGCCGGAAACAGGGGAAGCCCCGTTTCCCGATCACCCTTTCGTTCAGCAAAGTGTATTACGAAAAGGCGGTTTGTGGTTTTTCAAAGGACGACAAGCACCTCTGGATCGCCGGGTTCCCGGTTATCCCTGCTGTTTCGCATAGCGGGCCAGCTGTCCTTCATCTAAACGGTAGGTTGTCCATTCGGACATCGGGGTTGCCCCCAGGCTTTTGTAAAAGTCGATCGAAGGCTGGTTCCAATCCAGGCAGCACCACTCCATCCGGCCGCAGCCCCGCTCGTGCGCCAGGCCGGCCAAATAAAGAAGGAGCGCCTTTCCATAACCCTTCCCCCGTTTTTCGGGATTGACAAACAAATCCTCCAGATAAAGCCCATGTTTGGTCTTGAATGTAGAATAGTTAAAAAAATAAAGCGCAAAACCGACGGGTTCTCCGTTTTCCTCCGCAAGCACACATTCCGCCTGCCCTTCGTCGAAGAGAGTGCGCTCCACAGCGGCAGCGTCCCCCTCCAATTCATCGGACATTTTTTCATAAGCGGCAATCCGCTGAATAAACTGGAAAATGGTTGCGGCATCGGCACGGACAGCCTGCCGGATAGTAAATGCTTCTGTCATATTCCTGATTCAGCCGCCCCATGACGGAACGGCTCCCTTCTTCACTAAATTTTGTCCAATACAGTTCTCCTTAAAGGTTTCCCGACCAGGCAAGCAGCGCCATGGAAAATACACCCGCTGCCATCATCGCCGCCAAAACCAGCGATACCGCCCGAAGAGCCTTCTTTCTTTTCATTGAACCGTCCCTTTCGTTATCAGTGAGGGCTCCGTAAAGCCGGAACCAGTCACCCGTATATCATACCATTTCAATCGCCTGATGTAAACAGGAAAAGTTTTAATGCCCAGGGGTTCCCATGCCGGCCGTGGCTCGAATGCGGGACTTTATGTCCCCGCGGGGTTCTTTTGGGAGGATTGCGGCAGTCTGTGCGCATGACGACTGCTTGCCTTCTGTGATTCCCTAGAAGCAAAGGCTCCTACGGTCGCAATCCGGTCGCCTACGCTGGGCGGGGATCCAAGAGGACTCCCCGGACGCTACAGCACAGTAGGGCAGCTTTCCTGCGGGCGGGCCGTCCCGGGTGCCGGAGGAACGTCCCGCCCGCTCGGGGGTGCTCCTCTTAAAAGCTTGATCTTTTTTCTGCGCCAGCTCTGCTTAATCCCCGGGCCAAGCGGAAAATCCGGCACAAAAGGCTTGCTGCTATACAAAAGCCCTCCCGCTGGAAAATCAGCGGTAAAACAAATCCTTGGTCAGGAAGTGGGGCGAACAAGTCAGGTTGATCCCCAGCTTGCGGAATACATCGTCATCCGTTTGGGTCACAATATGGGAAGCGTGCGCCTCGCAGTTGGCCAGCTCGGGCAGCTTGCTCATGGCAAAAGCCACCACCTCGCTGCTGGAGCCGCTGATCGCCAGCGCAATCAGCACTTCCTCCACATTCAGCACCGTATGCCGGAGCTTGAACAGGTTGTCCTTCAGCCGGACAATTGGCTCCAGGACATTGAGGGAGATCAGATGCAGCTCATCCGGAAGCCCGGCAAGCGCCTTGATACAGTTCAGGATCGCACTTGAGCCGGCTGTCATCAGTTGGGATCCCCGCCCGGTAATGATCCGGCCGTCATGCAGCTGGATCGCAACGGCTGATTCCCCGCTGGCTTCAGATTTTTCCCTTGCCCGGGCAATTACGGGACGGTCTTCCGCCGAAAGCTCCAGCTGTTTCAGGATCAGCTCGATCCGGTTGACGGTTTCCTGGGAGCCGCTGCCGGATTTATAATCACAGACCGCCTTGTAATACCGGCGCAGAATCTCCTGCTGGGCGGCTTCGCGGGTAATCGTGTCATCACAGATCCCGTAGCCCGCCATATTGACACCCATATCCGTCGGCGATTCATACACGCTTTCCCCGGTAATCCGCTTGAGGATGGTTTTGACGATCGGGAAGACCTCAATATCCCGGTTATAGTTCACCGCGGTTTCCCCATAAGCCTCCAGATGGAACGGGTCGATCATATTCACATCGTTCAGGTCGGCCGTGGCTGCTTCATAAGCCAGATTGACCGGGTGTTTCAGCGGGATGTTCCAGATCGGGAAGGTTTCAAACTTGGCATAGCCCGCCTTGACGCCCCGTTTATATTCATGGTAAAGCTGGGAAAGGCAGGTGGCCAGCTTCCCGCTGCAGGGACCGGGTGCCGTAACAACCACCAGGGGCCGGGTGGTTTCAATATAAGGGTTCGCACCGAAGCCCTCGTCCGAAACAATGGCGTCCACATCGGTGGGATAGCCCTGGGTCGGGGTGTGCAGATAGGTTTTGACTTTGCGCATCTCCAGCTTTTTCCGGAACAGGTCCGCCGATGGCTGATCCCGGTACTGGGTGACCACCACGCTGTTGATCGAAAGCCCCATCGCCCGCATATGGTCGATGATCCGCAGGATATCCTGGTCATAGGTGATGCCGAAGTCCGCGCGGATCTTGTTCTTTTCAATGTCGTTCGCATTGATGCAGAACACCACCTCCACCATATCCTTGAATTCCTGAAGCAGCTTGATCTTCCCGTTGACGTCAAAGCCGGGCAGCACCCGCGCCGCATGGTAATCGTCGAACAGCTTCCCCCCGAATTCCAGATAAAGCTTGTTGTCAAAGCGTTCGATCCGTTTTTTGATAAACTCCATCTGCTTTTGAATATAAAGCAGATTGTCAAACCCGATTTTCTGCATAGAAACACCCCGTTTTTCAAAATTAAAACTGATTTTAATCATATCACGTTTCAGCGGGTCTTACAACGCCATTTTCATCTAACATTTTGCCAATATTCCAGCCCTTATCTATTCAAATCACCAAAGAGAAAGCAACTATATAAAGGAAAGAAATTTTTTCAAAAATGGAACTTTACATCCGCTTTCTGTATTGCTATAATAAAGTTGTATCACCCAATTTTCGACGCAGGCCGCCCGACGCTGCGGCCGCATGATTCCATAGAAAGGACGCGGAAACTCCGTTTCCGCTTGGTTTATAGACGATGGTTCCTCAATATCCCCATACCCCGGCTGAACAGCCGGAAGTACCCGTTTATCAGGGCGGGATCGCGCTGCGCTGCCCGCAGTGCTCCCATGTCGTATACACCCGTTTTTGCAGCTTCTGCGGAAATGATCTGGCGGTTTCGTATGCCCCCTCCGGCATACCGGCCTCGCCAGCGCCGCCCGCACAAATCGAACCTCCCCCTCAGCCGGGTTTCCAGACCCCTCCGGCCCAGGAGTGGAAAACGCTCACCCCTCCGGCCCCTCCCGAATGGAACCCTCCCCCTCAGCCGGGTTTCCAGACCCCTCCGGCTCAGGAGTGGAAAACGCAGCC
>CANSRB010000080.1 GCA_947649285.1 uncultured Clostridia bacterium | reverse complement strand
CTTTCTCCGCATACTTTTCAGGCTGTTCCTGATCCAGTCCATCTGCTACTCCTCCTATCCAGCCCGAAGCAGGCAGTTTTCACGAGGGACCTGCTCTGCAAATTCGATCACCAGATCCTCGCTGGAAAGCCCATCCAGCACAGTGACCCCGTCCGAATATTCCATCCCGGTGGAAATCACCCGTTTTATTGCACGGCCGTTTTCATACACATAAACAAATTCCTGATTTTCCTCATCCTGGCTGACGGCAGTATAGGGCAGAACCATGGCTTCCTTCGCCGCTTTCTTTTTAATCACGCCGGTTACGGTATACCCCGGCTTCAGGCGGGTATCCTGCCGGTGGATCGTCACATAAGTGCCAACAACCGTCTGCTGGGAGGTGCCTACCAACGTCTTGCTGGCCGCCGGAAAAACCGACGACACCTCTCCCGTGTATTTTTCCGTGCCCGTCGCATCCGCCTGGAACACCACCAAATCCCCCTCCTCCACCTGGTCGGCTTCAGTTTCACCGACCAGCATCTTCAACCGAAGCTGGTCAGTCTGGGACACCGTACAGACGCTGGAACTGGGAAGCGCCGCCCCACCCGGAACCAGGCTCAGGGACGTCACTGTCCCGCTTGCCGGGGCACGCAGCTCCGACGGGATCACCGATGACAAAAGGGACAAGTCCAAATCCATCCCTGCCAGCAGGGTCCGATATTCGGAAGGGATCAGATCCACCGCTCCGACCAGCTGCATCAGGGCCTCTTGCGTGGCTTTCTGATCGACCTCCGCCAGCAGCTGGTTGGTCTCTACCCGGTCCCCCAATTCCACAAAAACGTTTTTCGGTACCAGCGGCAGATCAACTGTCAGCTCACTCCGTGCTGTTTCCTCTACTGTCCCGCTGACATAAATATCCTCACTGAATTTTTGTATACTTGGCCGGATCAGTGTAACCGGTGCGGCTGTACTTCCAATTGCCCACGGAAGCGCCAAAAAACCCGCAATCAGCAGCGCCGTTATTCCAAACAGACGCCGATATGCTTTTTTCCGCATCTTGTTTCCTCCCTGTGATGATTCTTCTACGTTTTAGTTTGACGGATTCTCTGCCGTTTATTACGGTTTTTCCAAAGAGACAGCCCGAATAATTCCCGGCAGGAGCCGCCATACTAATACTATTTCTCAATAAAACGATTAAAATCGTTTTATTGAGAAATAGTATAAAATCAGCAAAGCCGGAACTGCGGAAAACCAACGAAAACACCAAGGAGGCGTTTCCCCTGAACCTGATTACCTGCGCGGAAGACTGTGTTTTCCAACAAGAAGGCTACTGTACGCTTGCCTGTGGCGCGCCGGTCAGCCTGTCCCATCCTCCCAGCGGATGCTTCCATTATCGGCCTCGGCCGCAACCCTGCCTGCCGGATGCAGACCCGGATTTGGATGATCCGGGATGAAAATTTACCTATGTGGGGCTCGGGCTGCCCCCGTGTCTTTCTTTTTGGGGGATTGCGGCAGGCTTGTACGCGTGACGACCTCCAGGCTTGCCTTCTGTGATGCCCTAGGGGCAGAAGCTTCTACTGACCCGATCGCCTACGCTGATTGGGGATCCAAGGGGACTCCCTTGGCGCATTTCCTTCTCCCATTTCTTTGGGCATCCAAAGAAATGGGGCGGGGTGTGGGGCGCGGAGCCCCATAAATCAGAGCCTAAGGAACGTCCTGCCCGCTTGGGGGCAGTTCTTCTTTAAAGCTTACTGTTTTTTTATAAGAGACCTGCTTGAAATGCCCCACTCTTTGTGCTACACTGAACATGATTTCACGCGGCTGCCCGCGCGGAGCAGTTTATTTTGGAAAGGACGTCCTGCCTTTATGTACATGAAAAATGAACTTTATTTTTATCAGGTCACTCCCCGCATTTTCCGCCACGGTATCCCGGCCGATGTAACCATCCGTTCCCTTTCGGCACATACCGCCTTCGAGGAAGGGCATACCTACACCCTGGGAATCTACCCCCTGACCCAGGATATTTACAGCGAAACCAAACCCCCGATTGCCTTCTATCCGGTCACTGCCCAGGAGGGCGCACTTTGTTTCCGCCATGCGTTTACCGGCGAGCAGGAGCACCAGATCCGGATTTTCAAGGATGAAGCCCACACCGAGCGGGTTGCCGTGCTCTCTGTCTACTCCCTGCGGGAGGATCTGTTCGAACGCCGCCCCTACCTGGGAGATTTCCATGTACATACCTATCTTTCCGACGGGCAGGAGTCTCCGGAATTTGTCGCAGCAATGTACCGGCAGTGCGGATACGATTTCATCCCGATTACCGACCATGGCAAGATGCAGCCTTCCCTCCGCGCCATCCAATCCTACCAGGGAGTAGAGATGGATTTCAAGCTGTATCCCGGCGAAGAGGTACACTCCCCCGGCAACCCGATCCATATCCTGAATTTCGCCGGTGATTTTTCGGTAAACGAACGCTGCCTGGCCGGCGACGGAGAGATCTGGGGCAACCCCGGACGTCCGGAATGGAACCAGCGGGTTCGGGAACGGATGGAAACCCTGCCAAAGTCCCTGCCGGAAGGCGTAGACCCATTCATCCACGCCTCCTGCCTGGAAGTGATCGACCTCATCCGGGAAGCCAACGGGATGTCCGTCTTCTGCCATCCGTTCTGGCAAGCGGATGTCCACAACGTCCCCGACGGGTTCACGGAATTCTACCTCAAAAATGGGTTTGCCGACGCTTTCGAGCTAATCGGCGGCCAGAGCAACCATGAAAATATGCTCCAGATTGCGTTCTACCAGCAGATGCTGGCCGAAGGGGCCTCGATCCCAGTGCTGGGAAACAGTGACTCCCATGGTACAATCAACAAGGACTGGTTCCAAGAAGCGAAAACCATTGTTTTTGCGAAGTCCAATTCCAGGGAGGGCATTATTGAGGCGGTCAAGGGGCAGTACACAGCGGCAATGGACGAATACCGCGGCCAGCATCCGCATTTTCATGCGCCGTTCCGGATGGTGCGGTACGCGCTGTTTTTATGGGAAAACTATTTTCCGCTGCATCACGAGCTCTGCTATGAGGAAGGCCGGCTGATGCGGGCCTATATCAACGGCGACCCTTCCGCCAAGACTCGGCTGGAAGCACTGAAGGGCCAGACTATCCGCCTGATGGAGGAGCAGTTCGCCCTGTAACCGTTTTAGAGGACAGCAGGACAACCTTCCCGCTGTCGAGCCGCCCCGGTCTGACGCCGGAGGAACGTCCCGTCCGCTTGGGGGTGGGGCGTTCTATCTCGTGACAACTCCTAGGCTTGCCTTCTGTGATGCCCTAGAAGCAGAGGCTTCTACGGCCTACAACCCGGTCGCCTACACTGATCGGGGATCCAAGGGGGACTCCCTTGGCGCATTTCTTTCCCCCATTTCTTTGGGCGTCCAAAGAAATGGGGCGGGGCGTGGGGCGCGCAGCCCCACAAATCGAACTCCCACTCGTTCGGGGTGGACCCCCCATAAAATGCGCGGGAGAACACGCCTCTACTGACCGTGGAATTGAATTTTCCCGCCGGATGTGCTACACTAAAGATAAAAGAACCGTATCGGAGGTATTCATCATGAACCAAAGCTATGAAATGAAAGTAGCCGGCCTGACCCGCCAGCTCCCCCTTTGCAAAGTATCCGATGACTTGTATATCGGTGCGTTCGTCATTTTCGGCGATGTGGAGCTCACCTCAGCTTCCGCACGGGAACTGCTGAAAATCGCCCCGGAGCACGATATCATGATTACCGCCGAATCCAAGGGGATTCCGCTGGTCTTTGAAATGGCGCGCCAATCCGGTGAAAACCAATATCTGATTGCCCGGAAAGCACCCAAGCTCTATATGAAAAATCCGATTACTACAGAAGTCACTTCCATCACCACCGCCAAAAAGCAGATGCTGTATATCGACAGCGAGGATGTGGAAAAAATGCGGGGCAAGCGCGTTTTGATTATCGACGATGTTATTTCCACGGGAGAATCCCTCCGTGCCGTTGAAAAGCTGGTGAAACAGTCCGGCGGCATCGTCTGTGGGAAAATGGCCATCTTAGCGGAAGGGGATGCCAAATACCGCGATGATATCCAGTATCTGGAATATCTCCCCCTCTTCAACCCGGACGGCACTCCCAAAGAGGAACACCACGGTTGAAAAAACCGGGAATTGCTTTGCTGATGATCGCAGCCGGGAACCTCCTGGTCTGAATAAGCCATTCTAAACCGAAAAAAAGGATTGAGCCTTTTCAGGCTCAATCCTTTTTTGTTTCAAATAAAGTTCCGTTTTTATTTAATCTCAGGCAGGGAAGCCGCCGCCACCGACTGGCCGACGCGTTTCATCTTCTCGTCCGGAGTCTGTGCATTCATCTGGATAGACGGGTATTCATCCGCCAGGACATCCTTGGCCACCTTCAGGATCAGGTCGCCGCCCTTGCCGGACATCACGCGGCCCAGCAGCAGGCAGTGACGGATCTCATAAAAGTCTGCGTAATAAGCCAGGGTATGGCCCAGATAAACGCCGATGGATTCATAAACCTTGACCGCGCGCGGATCGTCTTTTTCCATCAGTTCCTGTACGGCTTTCAGTTTTTCCGCCGGGGTTGCATTCTCGTCCAGCTCAATGCCAGCCGGTTTTGCCAGCTTGATCACGCCATCCTGCGAGAAATATTTCACGCCGCAGCCAATATCGCCGGACCACTCGTCCTCCATGGCTTCCGGCTGTGCGTCTACCGGGGCAAAGGCGAGTTCGTTCAGCCAGCCGGTAATATTGCCGTCTTTATCCACATAGCCGACCGCTTCGGAAGTACCCATCGCAACGCCGAGCACATCCACATCGTTCAGGTTCATCGCGCCGGCCAGCGCGGTAACATCACCGTCATTGACGACCTCAATCGGCACCTCATGGCCGACATCCTCACTGATGGCCTTCGCCGCCCGGAGGTAAATATCCTTGACCTTCGCTTCAAACTGATCCTTCGGGACCTTCAGGAAGAGGGACGCTACCATGGTGCGGTTGTCGATATAAATCCCGGCGGAGGAAACGCCGATCGCGTCAACCCGAGGCATCTTGGAAGCCGCCATCCGCATGGATTCCACAATCCCGTCAAAATGATAATCCGGATCCGGATTGACCTTGGGCAGCCAAACGGTTTCTTCGGAATAGATTGCTTCGCCGTCTACCACAGCGGAAACCTTGCGATCCGACCCGCCTGCGTCAAAGCCGATCCGGCAGCCGTCGAGATGCTTGCCGATCGCTTTGGATTTTTCGTTCGCGGCCGGCTTGTCCTTCAAATCCGCTACATAGCAGACTTCAAACGGCTTTTCGTAAACCTGCTGCATGAAGTCAAAATCAAAGGCGCGCGCGCCCTCCGGCGAATAGGTTTTCTTCATGTAGTTATACACGTTTTCATCGCCGCAGATGGTCACTTTGTAGCCGCCTCTTGCCCACAGCAGCATTTTTACCATACGGTCTGCGTAATAGTTGTCCGCGTCCGCCATTTCGGGAGTACCGTGGATGAAGGTGTCAAATACGGAAACCAAGCCGCCGCTCCGCTCTACGGCGATCGAAATCGGTTTTTTAGCCGTTTTCAGGAATTCCCGGTTGAACACGTGCAGGGGTGCAAACGTCGGATCCAGCTCGGGGACATTTTTTGTGCTGACATTGATGCCATAAATGTTCATAATGCTCTGCTCCTTTTTCGGTGAGTTTTTGTAAACAAACCTTATTTAGTTTTATTATACTGTATTCTGCCAGAAAAAGCAACAAAAATCAGAAGGCTTCTGTCACAAAACTCGGCTTTTTGTAAAAAATCGAAGCCAGTTTTTCCAAATCGCAGGAAATCTGGACATTTTCCATTTCCGGCAGCTCTTCCGCCTCGCAGTTCCCCAGCAGCAGGCGGCTCAGCTCCGCAACCGGCAAAGAGAGATCCGGCGCCGCACCGTCGTCAACCCCGACTTCCATTGCCCGGCCGTCCTCGAAACGGATCCGGAAAATATGCGCGTTTTCTTGGATGAGAGGGTCGCTGACCTGGATCCGCAGTTCCCCGCTTCCCCGGTATTTCGCCAGCTCCAGGGCGCGCTTCACGTTGATAATCCGGACCATCCCCTGGTTAAACAGCTCCTTGCGGAGCGGATACCGCGCCCACTCGGCAATATAGGGCGTGATCTTCTTCGACGCCGGCAGGGTGAACGCGACCCGCTCATAATAGCCGTCAAACGCATGGATATGTTCGCAAAGCCCGCGGAATCCCTCGGCATCCGCATAGACAAACTGACGGCAGTCCATCAGATACCGGCCGTCCGCCTTCACCGGCGGATCCCCCAGCAGGGTTTTGGAAAAGGTCATATAAGCCTTCGGCTCACCGGCTTCATTGTAATAAACGTAAGTATACTGGGCATCCTTAGCCGGGTCCGCCTCTTTGACCCAGTTGAAATCGTAGTCCTCCCGTTTTGCCGCCAGATTATACCCCTTGACAAATTCCCGGTATACCTGCTTGATGGCTTCATAATCGCTCCCCTGCTCCACCAAGGATACCCGGCCGTTGGAACGACAGCGCGGGATCGCGTTCAGGTTCAGGGTATAGCGGATGGTTTCCCCGCAGATTCCATAGCCGAACTGGCGGTAATAAGCCGTAGAGAATGGGAACAAATAGGACAGCACATACCCCTCCTCGTAATGCGTACGGAGGGACTTCCGCATAATTTCCCGGATCGAGCCCCGGCGACGGTAGTGCGGCAGGGTGGACACACCACCGATCCCGGTCATGCCAACCGTATGGCCGTCAAATTCCACCTCCATCGGCATGGTCACCAAAAACCCCATCATGGTGCGGTCATCATCCTCGAAAGCGCCCCAGCGCTCCCAATAATAAACCTCCTGACGATGCTTGGGCGCGGTTTTCATCCGCTCAATCTGTTCCGCGTTGCTTTGATCAAAGCTGACCGGGAACTCAAAAGAGATGCCGAACAGCTGGCCTCCCCGCTGATATTCCTCTTCTTTAATCCGTCTGACAATCATACTGCTTTCTCCTTTTCCTCCCGCCCGCAGAAAAATCCCGGCAGGGGGATTCGATGTTTACTGCCGCTCTGCAAAAACAGGCGGTGTTTTTGACCCGGCTGGCCCTATTATTTATAGGTGGACTCCGCCGAAAATCCGGTTTGCAGGATATCAATATAATCGAACGCCCTTCCCGTCCCGACCGATACGCATTCCGCCGGATTTTCCGCAACATGGGTACGCACATGGGTTTCGTGCTCAATCAGCTCCGCCGCCCCCTTCAGCAAAGACCCGCCCCCCGTCATTAGGATGCCGTTTTCGTAGATATCGCTGACCAGCTCCGGCGGGGTCTGGTCCAGCACCCGTTTTACCATATCCACCAGCATTTCGCCAAAAGGCTGGATGGCTTCATAAATATCGCTTTCCGATACGGTGATTTCCTGGGGATAAACCGTCAGCAGGTTCCGTCCCTTGACCTGTGTGGTCCGGGCCGGGCTGGGGTCAAACACATTGCCAACCTCATGCTTGATCTGCTGCGCCATCTTTTTCCCAATAAGAAGCTTGTATTTCGCGGCAATCAGTTTGATGATCTCCCCGTCCAGCTTATCCCCGCCAAACCGGGCGGAACGGGAAACCACCACACCGGAAAGGGAGATGACAGCCGCGTCCAGCATCCCTCCCCCAACGTCCACCAACATCCAGCCGTTCGGCCTGGTGATGTCCACACCGGCGCCAAGGGCCGCGGCAATCGGCTCTTCAATCAGGTAGACCTTCCGGCCGCCCGCATGGATCACCGCTTCAATCACCGCACGCCGCTCCACCTCGGTCACCATAGAGGGGACGCAGATAATCACCCGGTGCTTCACCAGAAAGCTTTCACAGGCCCGCCGCATACATTCCTTCAGCAGCGTTTCCGTCAGCATCGGATCGGAAATGACGCCTCCCTCCATCGGGAACTCCGCCCGGATATAGCCCGGCGTCCGCCCCAGCATCCGGAGCGCCTCTTCCCCTACCGCGATTACCTGCCCGTTCCGGGTATCCACCGAAATCACCGCAGGCTCATGCAGAAGCTCCCCCTTGCCCGGCTGATAGATGATTACCTTTGTTGTCCCCAGATCAATCCCAATATCCAACGCACCCATAAACCGTTCCCCGCTTCTTTCGGAAGAAGCCTTCCTTTCTTTTTTCTAATCACCATTCAACCGGTTTCCTATTGCAGTATATCACGCATGGAACCCGGAATCAAGAACCCATCCCCTGTAAAGCAGGACTGTCTTATAAAAAATCAAACTTTAAAACGCACCCGCCCCCTTGGATTTCCCCGTGCGCCAACGATTCCCCCTGCCTCCCCGACGAGGGCGGGTCGCTCCTTACGATTTAACACAAAGCAAGCCTGGGAGCCGTCGCGCGTACAAGCCAGTCCAAAGGAGCACAAGCTGTAGAATAAACAGCACTCCCCTTAGGATGGAACCATAGAAGGTTTGCACGGGAACAATTCTGCACTT
>CANSRB010000079.1 GCA_947649285.1 uncultured Clostridia bacterium | reverse complement strand
GGCATAAAAACGAGAGCGATTTTTGAAGAATATGGATAATAAATCCATTATAAACCATAGAAAATAACCAGTTCAAGCTATCCGCCCAGGAATTTGAATAAGCAAAATTGTCGTAGGGCAATGTGATTTAGCCTGTTAGGGGCAATAACGCTTAATCTCCGACATAGAAAAAAGTGACCTGCCATCCGAAGGATGGCAGGTCACTTTTTTGTCCTTTGGACTATCCTTTCCCTGCCTAACACAAGGATTCTAGGGATAATTACCACCGGGAATACAACCTCTATTCTGCCATAAAAGCTTTATTCCGAACTCCCAAGGATAGCTTAAATCAGTGTGCAGGCAATCAGATCAAAAAAATTATGAAAAAAACAGAGTATTTCCAACAAATTTCGAATGAATTCTTGCTTTTATGATTTGTTTATGCTATATTTGTGTCAATTATTTGGGGATTTTGTAAAAAAATATAGATATCAATAGCTGATTTCATGTTAAAAAACAGGATGGGATGTGTTCGGTTCATGGCAGATCAGGATTTATATCTTGCACATATCTCAAGCGACGGCCGCGAACAGCGCATTTTGGATCATCTGACCGGAACAGCACAGCTCAGCCGTCAATTTGCCAAGGCGTTTGGGCAAGGGGAACAAGGCTATCTGGCTGGATTGATCCATGACATCGGAAAATATTCCGCAGCGTTCCAGCGCAGACTGCGGGGCGCTCCGGTTAAAGTAGATCATGCGACTGCCGGCGCAGTGGAATGCTTGGACATCCAACAGCCGGCTGTCGCCTTTGCTATAGCAGGCCATCACGGTGGGCTGCCCGATGGCGGAGGGCAGGGGGATCATCCTGATCTGCCAACTTTTTGCGGGCGTATCAATCGGGCCCGGGCAGGAAAGCTGGAACCGTATGAGGGATGGAGAGAGGAATTGGATTTGCCCGTCCCGGGACGGCTGCCCTTTAAGGAACCGCTGGAAGGGATGTTTTTTACCCGGATGCTGTATTCCTGCTTGGTAGATGCAGATTTCCTGGATACAGCGGCATTTATGGACGGCGATAAAATAATATGCGGCGGTGATTCCATTGAGACGCTGGAACAGCGGTTTATGGCGCATATATCCGGTTGGTTCCCGCCGGAGAATGCCCTGAACGAGGCGAGATGTGTCATTTTGCAGCGCTGCCTGGAGCAAGGGGAAGCTCAAAAACCGGGATTGTTTACCCTTACCGTTCCCACCGGAGGGGGGAAAACAGCGGCTTCCATGGCCTTTGCCCTGCGGCACGCCAAAGCTAACGGTCTGCGCCGCGTGATCTATGTGATCCCTTATACTTCAATTATTGAGCAGACTGCGGAGGTCTTTCGGGATATGCTGGGGGAGGAGAACGTTTTAGAGCATCATTCCGGCGTTTTATATGAAACCGGGCCGGAAGCCAGCCCCCAGTCTATCCGTATGGCGAAGGCGGCTGAGAATTGGGATGTCCCGGTAATCGTGACGACGGCGGTTCAGTTTTTTGAGTCGCTGTATGCCAACCGTTCTTCCCGCTGCCGGAAACTGCATAATCTGGCGGGAAGCGTGGTTATTTTCGATGAGGCACAGATGCTTCCAATTTCCTGTCTGCGTCCCTGCATTGCGGCAATCGCCCAGTTGATCCGGTACTATGGCGTGTCTGCCCTGCTCTGTACGGCGACCCAGCCTGCGTTAGGGCCGCTTTTCAGGGAATTTCTTCCAGAGAGGGTGCCGGTGGAGATTAGCCCTTCCGATGTCTGCCGGCAGAGGCCTTTTCGTCGGGTCTGCTTTCAAAATGCCGGCCTGCTGTCCTGGGAAGCGCTGGCGTCCTCCCTGAACCAGGAGCGGCAGGTTTTGTGTATTGTCAACAGCAGGAAAAACGCCTATGAGCTGTTTCAGCATCTTCAGCCGGAGGGGGCGTTCCACCTCTCGACTTTGATGTATCCGGCCCATCGCCGGGCGGTCTTGCGGGAGATCCGGCAAAGGCTGAAGGAAGGCCGGCCCTGCCGGGTGGTATCCACCTCTTTGATCGAAGCCGGCGTGGATGTGGATTTCCCCCGGGTTTTCCGGGAAATGGCGGGGCTGGATTCGATCCTCCAAGCCGCTGGGCGATGCAACCGGGAGGGGAAACGTCCATGGCAGGAATCCGTAGTCACTGTTTTTCAGGCTGAGTCCCCGCCGCCGCCCTTGTTTTCCCTGCCGATTGCCGCAGGAAAGCAGGCTCTTCTCCGGTTTGAAAAGCCGGACCATCCGGAAGCGATCGGGTTTTACTTCCGGGAGCTGCTGGACTTAAAGGGGGAAAGGGAACAGGACAAAAACGGGATCCTTCCCCTTATACAGGAGGGCAGAATGCCATTTAAAACCGTTGCGGAGCGGTTTCATCTGATTGACTCCGCGGTTCAGACGGTTTATCTGCCCCGGGGCGAGGGACTGGCTTTGGTAGAACGTCTGCGGTCAGGTGAACGGAGCCGGGAACTGTTCCGGAAGCTGGGACAATACGGCGTGTCGGTTTATGAGCCGCATTTCCGGGCGCTTTATGAGGCTGGGGATGTGGAACTGTTGGACGGGGAATCAGCGGTGCTGGTTTCCCAGGAGCTTTATGAAGAAAGAACCGGGCTTTCCCTGAATGCAGACAGCGGGAAGGGCTTATTCATTTAGAACCGGTATGTACAATCAGAGGATGCCGGATGCCCGAGGGTTTTTTCGGGCAGGCAAGGCCATTTTTGGCAGGAATACTGCCGTATGGCAAGGAAAATGAACGCAGTCTGCCTGAAAAAGCACCGGGCAGATCGTGTTCGATGGTTGTGCATACAGGTTCTTAGAAAGGAAGTGGCGGTTATATCCATTCTAGTAGAAGTATGGGGTGAATACGGCTGTTTTACACGGCCGGAAATGAAAACGGAGCGCGTCTCCTACGATGTGATGACCCCTTCGGCGGCCCGAGGGTTGCTGGAGGCGATCTATTGGCATCCGGGGATGCGGTGGATGATCGACCGGATCTATGTCTGTGCGCCTATCCGGTTTATGAACCTGCGCCGTAATGAGGTTAAGTCTAAGCTGAGCGCCAGGAATGCCCGTACGGTCATGGAGCGGGGAACTGGGGAGCTGTATTTGGCGGCTTCCCAAAACATCCAGCAGCGTGCGGCCATGCTGCTGCGGGATGTCCGGTATGTGATTGACGCCCATTTTGAAATGACGTCCGCGGCTTCTCAGGGGGACAACTCCGGCAAATTTCAGGATATTGTGAAGCGCCGGATGGACCGGGGGCAGTTCTATCATCAGCCCTATTTCGGCTGCCGGGAATTTCCGGCCCAATTCAGGAGGTGCCATGAGCTTCCGCCCTGCCCGAGGGAGCTGCTTGGCCGGCGGGATCTGGGCTATATGCTCTGGGATATGGATTACAGCGATCCCCAGGAAATCCGTCCTCTCTTTTTCCGGGCTGTCCTACAGGACGGCGTACTGGAAGTCCCTGCCCGGGACAGCGGGGAGGTGAGGGGATGATCCTGCAAGCGTTGGTGGATTATTATGAAACCTTAGCCGGCCAGGGGAAGATTTCCCGGCCCGGCTGGGGGGAGGTCAAGGTTTCCTTTGCCCTGTACATTAACGATGAGGGAGAGCTGGAGCAGGTGGCTTCCCTTAAGGTGGATCAGGTGCGGAAGGGCAAGACGGTCTGGGTTCCCCAGAAGCTGAAGCTGCCGGCTCCGGTTAAGCGATCGTCTGGTATTTCTCCCAATTTCCTATGCGATAACGCCGGTTATCTTTTGGGGGTGGACGGCAAAGGCGATCTTCAGCGGACTCAGGATTGTTTTACTCAATGTAAAGCCCACCATCAGAAGATCTTATCCCAGGCAGACAGTCCGGCTGCCCGGGCTCTGCTGGCATTTTTCGACCACTGGGAGCCTTCCCGGGCATTGGAGCATCTCGGCTTGGCAGAGCATTGGGATGATCTTCTGAAAGGCGATAATCTGGTGTTCCGCTATAACGGCGGATACCTCCATGAGGATGCTGCCGTCCGGCGGGCTTGGGAGGAATACTACAATACCGATACAGAGAATCCGGAGATGACCTGTCTGGTTACCGGGGAGAAAAGCCGGGTGGAGGCGGTACATCCTGCTGTCAAGGGCGTAGCCGGGGCACAATCCAGCGGAGCGGCCCTGGTTTCCTTCAACGGCGAAGCCTTTTGCTCCTATGGACGGGAGCAGAGCCTCAACGCCCCGGTCAGCAAATATGCGGCTTTTGCCTATACGACCGCCCTCAATCACCTGCTGGCGGATCGGGAGCATACGAAGCAGATCGGGAGGATTACCCTGCTGTTCTGGGCGGCCAGCGGTCAGGCCGCTGCACAGGACTGCTTTGCCGGATTCGTGTACGGCTCGCCGTCGGATACCTACGGGGCGAAGGACCTGCGGAAAATGGTGGAGGATCTCTGCCAGGGCCGGCCGGTTTTATACAATGGCGACCGGCTGGATCCGGACATGGATTTTTATGTCCTGGGGCTGGCGCCGAATGCGGCCCGGCTGTCCGTACCGTTTTTCCTGCATAACACGTTCGGCGGGTTCCTGGAAAATGTGCGGCAGCATTATGAGCGTTTGGAAATTGCCCGTGCCTCCGGTGATAAATTTGAAACCATTTCCTTGTGGAGGCTGCTGAATGAAACGCTCAACCAGAAATTCAAAAAGGAGTCTTCTTCCGGTGATAAAAAAGAAAAGAAGCAGGAGCCTCTCCCTCATTTATCGGAAGAAACAGCCCGCGCGGTTCTGGAGAATACCCGTTATCCGGCTTCCTTGCTCAACGGTGTGACCCTGCGGATCCGGGCCGAGCAGGACATCACCCGGGGCCGTGCGGCTATTTTGAAAGCGTATTATCTGAAAAATCCACATCCTGATGTGCCAAAGGAGGTTTTGACTGTGGCGCTGAATCCTGATTCTGATTCCATCCCGTATGTCCTTGGGCGGCTTTTTTCGGTGCTGGAAGGTATTCAATCTTCGGCGAATGCCGGGATTACCACGACCATCAAGGACAAATACTTCAATTCGGCTTCCGCAACCCCCAGCCGGATTTTCCCGACCCTGCTCAACCTGGCCCAGAAGCACCTGCGCAAGTTGGACGGAGGGCTGAAAGTATTTTATGACCGGCAGCTGACCGAGCTGTGCGCAAAATTAGGGGAAGAATACCCGGACCATATGAGCCTGCCCCAGCAGGGAGCATTCCAGCTGGGATACTATCACCAAACCCAGCAGCGTTACCAAAAGAAGGAGGATAAAGAAAATGGCTGAACCCATTCAAAACCGCTATGAATTCGTCATCCTGTTCGATGTGGAGAACGGGAATCCCAACGGGGACCCGGATGCGGGCAATATGCCCCGGGTAGATCCGGAAACGGGCCTGGGCCTGGTGACAGATGTCTGCTTGAAGCGGAAAATCCGCAACTATGTGGAAATGGTGAAGGAAGAAGCTTCCGGTTTCCGCATCTATGTGAAGGATGGCGTCCCCCTCAACCGGAGCGATGAGGAAGCTTTTGCGGCGCAGGGTGTGACGGCAAAGGAGATCAAAGAAAAGAAAAAGGCGGACCCGGATCTGGACCGGCGGATTCGGGACTGGATGTGCGCGAACTTTTTCGATATCCGAACCTTTGGGGCGGTTATGACGACTTTCGTGAAAAATTCCCTCAACTGCGGACAGGTACGGGGCCCTGTCCAGCTGGGCTTCGCACATAGCGTGGAGCCGGTTATTCCCCAGGAGGTGACAATCACCCGGGTGGCGATCACGAGGGAAAGCGATATGGAAAGAAAAGATACGGAAATGGGCCGCAAATATATTGTGCCTTATGGGCTTTACCGCTGCGAGGGGTACATTTCCGCGAACCTGGCCCGCAAAACGACTGGTTTTTCCGAGGAGGATTTGGAACTGCTTTGGTCGTCCATTCTCAATATGTTCGAGCATGACCGCTCCGCTGCGCGGGGGAAAATGGCCGTACGGGAACTGATTATATTTAAGCATGATTCCGAATTGGGCTGCGCCCCGGCCTGGAAGCTGTTTGAAACGGTGAAGGTCAGCCGCGTCCATCCGGAGGATCCGGCTCCCGCCCGGCAGTATAGCGATTACCAGGTCACCGTAGACGAGGACAGCCTGCCGGAAGGCGTTGCCTGCCGGCGGATGGGATGAGCTGGAGCGACGAGGAAGTGCTGCAGTTGTCCGGCTTGCAGCACTTCGCTTTTTGCCGCCGGCAGTGGGCGCTGATCCATATCGAAAAGCTTTGGCAGGAGAACCTGCGAACCGTTGAAGGGGATCTCTTTCACGCACGGGCGCATGACGAGCAGCAGCGGGAAAGACGGGGGAATGTCCTGATCCTGCGGGGGCTGCAGGTTTTTTCCCATACGCTGGGAATATCGGGGAAATGCGATGTGACGGAGTTTCACCTCGACCCGGAGGGGGTTCCTCTTCGGGGAGAGGCGGGCCTTTGGCAGCCCTATCCCGTGGAGTATAAACGAGGGTCGCCCAAAGACCATAACGCCGATCAATTACAGTTATGTGCGCAGGCGATTTGTTTGGAGGAGATGCTCTGCTGCGGCATCCCGGAAGGCGCCCTTTACTATGGGGAAACAAGGCGGAGGACGATTGTAGCCTTTACCGAGGCGCTGCGGCAGTCTGTCCGGGACAGTCTGGAGGAGATGCACCAGCTTTATCATCGGGGTTATACGCCTCAGGTAAAACCGACGAAGAGCTGTAATGCCTGTTCACTGAAAGAATTGTGCCTTCCTGGATTGCAGCGCAGAGGAAGTGCATGGGAATACCTGCGCCGGGCTATGGAGGATGAGGGATGAGACACCTGCTGAATACGTTATTTATCACAACGGAGGACATTTATCTTTCTTTGGAGGGAGAAAATGTGGTATGCAGCCGGGAAAAGCAGGAGGCCGCCCGGTATCCGCTGCATACGCTGTCCGGAATCCTCTCTTTTTCTTATGCCGGCGCGTCCCCCGCGCTGATGGGTGCCTGTGCCGAGCGGGGTGTTTCCCTCGCTTTCTGTTCGCCAAGAGGAAAATTCTTAGCCAGGGTTTGCGGAGAAAGCAGCGGGAATGTGCTGCTCCGCCGGAAACAATACCGTACAGCGGATGACCTTCTGGGAAGCTGCCGCATAGCAAGGAGTATGATTTTCGGGAAACTTTATAACGCCCGCTGGAGTATTGAGCGTACCCGGCGGGATCATGGGCTTCGTCTGAATGGGGAAAAGCTAGCGGAGGCGTCTGAAGTGCTGAAAGGCTTGCTTCCCTCCGTTGCAGACGAGGTGGATCTCGACCGGCTGAGAGGTTTGGAAGGGGTGGGGTCTGCGGCATATTTTGGCGTTTTGGACGAGATGATCCTGCAGGCAAAGGAAGTCTTTTTCTTTCAAAAGCGCAGCCGCCGACCTCCGTTGGATCCACTGAATGCGACGCTGTCTTTTGCCTACAGCCTGCTGGCGAATGACTGTGCATCTGCACTGGAAAGCGTGGGGCTGGATGCCTATGTGGGGTTTCTCCATCGGGACCGGCCAGGAAGGATCTCTCTGGCGTTGGATCTGATGGAAGAACTGCGTCCCTGCATGGCGGACCGGTTTGTACTGTCGCTGATCAATAACCGGGTAATCCGCGGCCAGGCATTCCAGTGGAAGGAAGGGGGCGCTGTATTGCTTACGGATGAAGCGCGCCGGGCTTTCTTGAAAGCCTGGCAGGAGCGGAAGCGGGATACCATCACCCACCCTTATTTGGGGGAAAAGATTCCATGGGGGCTGGTCCCTTATGTGCAGTCCTTGCTGCTGGCCCGTTATCTTCGTGAAGATCTGGACGCCTATCCGCCCTTCCTGTGGAAATGAGGTGCGGATATGTTGGTGCTGATTACGTACGACGTTAACACAGAGGATGCCGCAGGGAAAAAGCGTTTGCGTCAAATTGCGAAGCAATGCGTTAATTATGGACAGCGTGTGCAGTGCTCTGTATTTGAATGCCTGCTGGATCCAGGTCAATGCAAGGCTTTACAGGCGAAGCTTTGCAGGATTATGGATCCTCAAAAGGACAGCCTGCGTTTTTATTACCTTGGAAATCGGTATGAAAAGAAAATCGAGCATTTTGGCTGTAAGAGCAGCTATTTGCCGGAAGATACGCTGATTCTTTGAGGTGCGGACCAGAAGATATCAGGAAAACGCTGGGAGGTTCGCACCTGGATTTTTCCGTTTTTTTAATAAAATCGTAAGTTGAGGGCTTTGTTTGGAATGAAAGGGAGGGATAGTAGAAAGCTTTTTAAAGATTATCACAAATTCTTTTTAAGTTTTTGTGCATAATTGCTGTCGCTCCCCGCACGGGGAGCGTGGATTGAAATTGTAGAAGGCCGCGAGAAGATTATATCTTGGCTGTGTCGCTCCCCGCACGGGGAGCGTGGATTGAAATAGAAGAGGGCGGGAGGTCAAATATGACAAATCTTACAGGTCGCTCCCCGCACGGGGAGCGTGGATTGAAATAAAGGTCTCTGGTTCAAGATGTAAAATCACAAGCGCGGAGCTCCCCGCACGGGGAGCGTGTGTTGAAATTGGGGGGGGGGGTGGGATGTACCT
>CANSRB010000078.1 GCA_947649285.1 uncultured Clostridia bacterium | reverse complement strand
TCAAAAAGAGAACTCCAACGGGAACTCCAGCAGCGGTTCCAGCAATCCGGCTTCGGATCTGGTTTCGGATGTGGCATCTGGTGCAGATAAGCTCAAAACCGGCCTTTTAAGCAGTGTCCACACCGCGCTGAAGGAGCTGTATGGGGAAGCCTATGTAGCGAATATGGCGGTGGAAAAAGACCAGATCGAAAATGTATTCGGCGTCCCGTCCGACCTGGTTAAGGATGTCATTGCGGAAACCCCGCTGATGAACGTCCATGTCGATACCTTTGTCGGGATTGAGGCCGTAGAGGGCAAAGGCGAAGAGGTCGAAAAACTGATGAATGCTTATCGGGACAAGCTGGTTAAAGAAAAGGAAGAATTCCCCTATCTGCCGGTGCATCTGCCGAAAACCCGGGCTTCCCAGGTTGTTCGGATAGACGATTACGTCTTTTTTGTAATGCTGGGCGATATCCCGGATGATCTGGAAGAGGATCAGATGGAATCGAAAACGAAAGAAGAAGTTCAGCGCGGCGTGGATAAAATCCATGAGGTGCTGGGAAAATAGTTGCTGGGATAAACAGGTCCCCGCAGCGAAGCTGCAAATGGATTGGAAGGGGGCGTTTTTGAAACGCTCCCTTTGGTCTGTTTGAGGTTATTGGATTATTTTATACTATTTCTTGATAAAACGATTGAAATCTTTTTATCAAGAAATAGTATTACAAGGAAAAGAAGTCTTTCGTCAGAATCATTGACAAAAGCTTGGGAGGATGCTATGGTTTTTTCGAGCCTGCTGTTTTTGTTTTTATTTTTGCCAGTGGTGCTCCTGCTTTATTTTGCAGTGCCCCGCTCCTGGCGCAATGGGATTTTATTTTTTGTCAGCTTGATTTTTTATGCCTGGGGGGAACCGGTTTATGTGGTGCTGATGCTGTTTTCCACCCTGGTGGATTACACGCACGGGCTATGGGTAGAGAAATTTAAGGAGAGAGGGAATATCCGGGCGGCTAAGGGGATGGTCCTTTCCTCGATGATTATCAATCTGGCGCTGCTGGGATTTTTCAAATATGCCGATTTCCTGATTGGGAATGTCAACGGCCTGTTCGGTCTGAACATCCCGCTGCTGCATCTGGCGCTGCCGATCGGGATTTCCTTTTATACCTTTCAAACCATGTCCTATACCATCGACGTTTACCGGGGTGAAGCCCGGGCGCAGCGGAATATTATTTCCTTTGGAGCGTATGTCGCTTTGTTCCCGCAGCTGATTGCAGGGCCGATTGTCCAGTATAAAACCATTGCAGAGCAGCTGAACCATCGCCAGGAGGATGCCTCCCAATTTTCGGAAGGGGTGTCCCGGTTTATGACCGGGCTGGGGAAAAAGGTATTGCTGGCCAATAATATCGGTATGGTGTGGGACAGCATCAGCGGGATGGATCACGGCTCCCTGCCGGTGCTGACGGCCTGGATCGGGATTTTGGCCTTTGCGTTCCAGATCTATTTCGACTTTTCCGGCTATTCGGATATGGCGATCGGCCTGGGGCATATGTTTGGATTCCGTTTTCTGGAGAACTTCAATTACCCTTATCTTTCCAAAAGCATTACGGAATTCTGGCGGCGGTGGCACATCAGCCTGGGCACCTGGTTCCGGGAAAACGTCTACATCCCGTTGGGCGGGAACCGGGTCAGCGTAGCGAAGCAGGTGCGGAATCTGGCCGTCGTCTGGATGCTGACCGGCATCTGGCATGGGGCCAGCTGGAACTTCCTGCTTTGGGGGGGCTATTTCGGCGTACTGCTGATCCTGGAAAAATTCCTCCTGCTGAAATTCCTGAAAAAGGCGCCCGGTTGGGTAGGCCATGTATACACCCTGTTCCTGGTGCTGGTTAGTTGGGTAATTTTTGCGTTTGACGATCTCTCACGGGGAATGACTTATTTCCAGGCTATGTTCGGCTTGAATGGGGCGGGATTCCTGAACGGGGAATCGGTTTACTACCTCTACACCAACCTGCTGCTCTTCCTCATTTTGGGAATAGCCGCGACCAGCCTCGGAAAGAACTTGGCCGGGAAGCTGCTGGAACGGATGAAAAGCCCGGTTGCCGGAAAAGTCCTGCAAAACGCTTTCTTTATTGGGATCTTCTTCCTTTCAGTATCCTACCTGGTCGATGCAAGCTATAACCCCTTCCTGTATTTCCGGTTTTAGAGAGGAGTGTGCCGCATGAAACAGAAAATTGTCAAATGGATGACGCCGGTAGTTTTTCTGGTGTTGATTTTTGGTATGGCAGTGGCGAACCTGCTCTCGCCGACCCGCGGTTTTTCGGAAAGCGAAAACCGCTATCTCAAGACGATGCCGAAGTTCAGCTGGAAAACGCTGCTGGACGGCACTTTTACGGCTGATTTTGAAAAATTCCTGACCGATCAGTTCATCGGACGGGACAGCTTCATCGGGGTCAAAACGGAAAGCGAATATCTGCTGGGAAAACGGGATACGAACAGCGTCTATTTCGGAAAAAGAGGCTATCTTCTGGAGAAAAAGACCTCCCACGATTTGGATGAGCAGCTGGAAAAAAATCTGGGTTATCTGGATGAATTTACTGAACGGGCAGCGGCTGAACTGGGGGCGGACCATGTCCGGGTACTGATGGCGCCTACTGCGTCGCTGCTGGAGGCGGATAAACTGCCGGCTTATGCACCGATCTATGATCAGCAGGCTGTCCTGGATGAATTAGAGTCCCGGCTGCCCGAGGGCGTTTATGTGGACGCAGCGGGTGTTTTACAAGCCCACGCCGGGGAAGAGCTGTATTACCGCACCGACCATCACTGGACGACCCTGGGGGCATTTTACGGCTATCAGGCGTATATGCAGAGCCTGGGGCTGCCGGTAAAGCAGCCATCAGATTTCACCACCGAGGTGGTGAGCGAGAGCTTTTATGGAACCCATTACAGCAAAGCGCGGCTGGTTACGACCCGCCCGGACCGGATTATCCGTTGGCTGCCCCAAACGCCGCAGGGAGGCTTCCAGGTGGACTATAACGGCGGGCAGAAGCAGGGTGACTCCCTCTATGACGAAAGCTTCCTTTCCAAACGGGACAAATACTCGTATTTCCTGGGAGGGAATAATGCGTTGGTGACGATCCGCAGCAGCAATCTGAACGGTAAGCGTCTATTGCTGGTCAAGGATTCCTACGCGCATTCAATGGTGCCTTTTTTTGCGGATGAGTATGAATCCATCCATATGGTGGATCTTCGGTATTACAACGGCAAATTGTCGGAGTATATCCCGCAGGAGGGCATTACGGATGTCCTGGTATTGTATAATACAACAACCTTTACCAGTGATATCGGCGTACCCAAGATGGCGCTGTAGCTTCTTTTGAAACAATGAGCCGCCGGGAATTTCCCGGCGGCTTTGGTTTATACCTGGATAAAAAACAGGGCGGGAATTTTCCCGCCCCATTGGATGCCGTTTGGATTTAAGAAAATTTCAGCACGCTGTCCGGCAGCTCGTTCTGATCCGCCGAAATGGTGAAGAACAGGGTGATATCGTTCGGGATCTGTTTGTACAGTTTTTCAAGCAGATTGCCCAGGCCCTCGAAGTCTTTTTTGCCGTCGGCCGACCCGATCCGCAGGATACCGTCGATAAAAATCTCTTTGATATCATAGTTGCCGGCCAGAACGCCGTTTACAAAACCATAGAACGCGTCATAGTTGTTGATTTTGTATTCTTCTGCATCAATCAGGCGGACCTTGTGGCTGATCTCAAAGGTCAGCTGCATCCCCTGTTCAATGCAGACAACGTTGCCATTGGTCGTTTCTGCTGCTGCGTTGACTCTATCAATGAGGAGCTTGGTTTTTCCGCTGCCTTTTTTCCCGATAATCAACTTAATCATAAATTTAACCTCCAAATGTTTGGTCTGTGTATATCACAAGACGGGAAGCCCGCCTTCGACATCCTTTAGTGGCTGAGTTTTGCCTCCAGCGCTGCTTTTTCTGCTTCATACCCCGGTTTATTCAGCAGGGCGAACATATTTTTCTTGTAGCTTTCTACACCCGGCTGGTTGAAGGGGTTGACGCCCATCACGTAGCCGGAAAGGGCGCAGGCTTTCTCGAAGAAATAGATCAGATAGCCCAGCTCGTGCTCATTGATTTCCGGCATCTCCAGCACCAGGTTGGGAACGCCGCCCTCGGTATGTGCCAGGATGGTGCCCTGCATAGCCTTATTGTTGACGATGGACATATTCTGGTTGGACAGGAAATTCAGCCCGTCGAAATTATCCGGGTCGTTTTCAATGAAGAAATCCTGCTTGGGTTTTTGGACATCCACTACGGTTTCGAACATAATGCGGGTGCCGTCCTGGATGAACTGCCCCAGGGAGTGCAGGTCGGTGGAGAAGGTAGCGGAAGCCGGGAAAATGCCCTTGTTGTCTTTGCCCTCGCTTTCGCCGAAAAGCTGTTTGAACCATTCCGCCATCATGGTGAAGGCCGGTTCATAGCTGACCAGCATCTCTACAGACTTGCCCTTGCGGTAGAGCGCGTTGCGGTAAGCCACGTATCTGTAACAGTCGTTTTTGCAGATGCAGGGCTCCGCCAGAGCGGTACGGGCGTCTGCTGCGCCGGCCATCAGGGCGTCAATGTCTACACCGGCTACGGCAATCGGCAGCAGGCCGACAGCGGTCAGCACCGAGTAGCGGCCGCCGACATCGTCCGGGACAACGAAGGTTTCATAGCCTTCCTTGTCGGACAGCTCCTTGAGGGTGCCGCGCGCCTTGTCCGTTGTGGAGAAGATACGGTTTTTGGCTTCCTCTTTGCCATATTTTTTGATCAACAGATCACGGAAAACCCGAAATGCCAGTGCCGGCTCGGTGGTGGTGCCGGATTTGGAAATAATGTTGACCGAAATTTCTTTCCCTTCGCAGATGGAGAGGATTTCGTTCAGGTAGGTGGGGTTGATGTTGTTGCCGACGAAATAAATGTCCGGCGTGTCCTTTTTCAGGTTGTTGTAGAAGGGGGAGCGGAGCAGTTCGATTGCGGCGCGCGCGCCCAGATAAGAACCGCCGATCCCGATGACGATCAGGACGTCGGAATGGCCTTTAATCCGCTCCGCCGCCGCTTTGATGCGGGCAAATTCTTCTTTGTCATAGTCTGCGGGGAGATCCACCCAGCCCAGGAAATCGTTTCCCAGCCCAGATTTTTCACGGATCATCGTTTCTGCTGCTGCAATCTGAGGAGCCAGCCCGGTCAGCTCATCTTCTGAAACAAAATTTTTCACATAGGTATCGTTGAGTTTCAAAGCCATAATTCACATCGCTCCATTCTTTTATACTGCTCCGGAGACCGCTGCTCCGGACAAATCAGATTTGTTGTATACTAATTTTACAATACTCTGGGTCATTATTCAAGCCTTTTTGTTCATATGGATTGAAAATATTTCTTGTCGTTTTTTGGAGCTTGGATAAAACCCCCTGTTTGCGGGCTTTGAGATCAGGTCCGGCCGGAAAAGTTTTTCTTTCCAGCCGCTTTTGCCGCCAAGGCGAACAAGCTTCCGGCGGCGAACATCAGCAGGGTGACGCTGCGGGGGTTCCTGGAAAAGAGGAAAACCCCCGCAGCGCTGAGGAGCACCAGGCAGGCCAGATCCAGCACAGAACAGATCAGGTAGGCTGTGCGTTCCGGAAAAAAATGCCCAAAGAACAGGGCGGCCAGCTTTCCGCCGTCCAGCCCCCGCAGGGGGAGCAGGTTGAAGATCCCCAGCACCAGATGGGTTACGGCGAAAATGCTCCACCCGGAGACCTGGTCGATGCTTCCGATCAGCAGGAAGAAAACAGAAAAATTGGCGGCGCTCCCTGCAAGCTGGACCAGCACCTCCCGCCCGGGGCTCAGATCCTGCTCCGGCTTTTGCAGCCGAATCCCCCCCAGCTCAAAGGTCAGGGACCGCGGGATATAGCCTGCCAGCAGGAAGACGATCAGATGCCCGGTTTCATGGATCAGGCAGGCCAGCAGGGCGATGACGGAGATTCCGCTGGAATCCGTCAGCAGGAAAAAAGTCACCAGCGCCACAAAGAAAAAATCAATCCCAACCTCCAGCCTGCCCAGTTTAAAACGCAGCATGCAGCTTCTCCGGAAAAAGATAGGCTGGATTGAAGTAAAGCCCTTGAAGCTGCGCGGCGAAATGCAGATGGCTTCCGGTGGAATCGCCGGTAGATCCGACCCGGGCGATAACATCCCCTGCCCGGACGCGGGTTCCCTTCTGGGCAATCAGACGGTCGCAGTGGCCGTAGACGGTGAAAAATTCGTTGCCGTGGTCAATGACCAGATGCTTTCCCAGCGCGCCGCTTTCCTCGCTGACCGTAACAATCCCATCTGCGACAGCGAAGATTTTCTCCCCCTGTGCGGCGGCAAAATCGGCCGCCTTATGGAACTCCGGCTCCCCCTTGGTGGGATGGTCGCGGAACCCGAATTCAGAGGTTTGCCGCCAATTCTTCAGCGGGAAGGTCAGGCTCCCAATATAGACGACCGGCGCGAAGGTGACATTTTCGGGAAGGCTGCCGGAGGAAGCCGGCGTAAAATCCCCGCCCTGTCCACCGCTGGAAGGATCTTCTGCCGCGGGCTCCGAGGAGGGTTCTTCCGGCTGAGAGGGTACGGAGGCCGTTCCGTCCGGGCCGGGCTCTATCCGCTGGATGGGTTCAATCTGGTTAAGATAGGTAATCAGTTCGCCTGCGGTCCGCTCGAGATCCTCCCGGAAGGAAAAGTCATTCTTCGCGGTTTTCCGGACAAGGGCTAGGAACTCCCGAGCGGGTTCAGGGGCAAACGTCACCCCCAGGATCACAGTAATGGCAAGGATCAGGGATAGGATGGCCTGGGTCAGGAAAGCGGAACGGAATGCGCCCTCCTCCTTGGGGGGCGGCTTGGATGGATCCGACTTGTCCGGGCTTTCAGGGAAAAGGGGTTCGTCCTCCTCAAAGAGCTCGGTTTCGGGAAGGACCGGAGCTTTTTCCGGATGGGTTTCGGGCTGCGGTTCGGTACGGGTGGATTCGTCATTCATGGCGTTTTTCGTCTTCCCGAAGCAGGGTCGGGAAGGCCTCCTTTCTTTGGACTTGGTTAAGCCTATGCGGAGAGGGCGCGCCCTATGCGGGAACCGGTTTTGCCAAGGGTTGTATAAGAACCTGTATGTACAACCGGAAACGCCGCCTGGCCGGGCCTTTTTCGGGCATACTGCGTTCATTTTTCTTGCCATACGCCATGTATACCTGCAAAAAATTGCTTTGTCTGCCGGGAAAATCCCTCGGTCATCCGGCATCCCCGGCTATACATACAGGTTCTGAATCCCCTGGAATCCGCATAAGAATGGACAAAACGAAAGGACTGAACTGCGATGAAAAAACTGTTTGCAATCCTGCTGGCAGCGGCTCTTTTTGCCAGCCCATCCGCCGCTCTGGCCAGTGATTCCGGTGAAGCGGAAACAACGCAGGAAACGGCGGCTCCCGCCGAAACCCCGCTTTCGGAGATCCCGGCAAAATCCGGTGTATTGATGGATGCGGCGACCGGGACGGTTTTATTTGAAAAAGAAGCGCATACCCCTATGGCTCCGGCTTCGATCACCAAAATTATGACCATGCTGCTGGTAATGGAGGAGATTCAGGCCGGGAAGCTGACCATGCAGGACCGTGTGACCTGCTCGGCCAATGCTGCTTCGATGGGCGGCACCCAGATCTGGCTGAAGGAAGGCGAGCAGATGACGGTACAGGAGCTGATGAAGGCCACGGCGGTCGCCTCGGCCAATGATGCGGCGATGGCGCTGGCCGAGCACGTAGGCGGGGGCAGCGAAGAGGCCTTCGTGGAGCGGATGAATGCCCGGGCGGCGGAATTGGGGATGAATGACACTTTGTTCTGCAATCCCACCGGGTTGGACGCAGAAGGGCACGTTTCCTCTGCTTATGATGTGGCCCTGATGTCCCGCGCCCTGCTCCAGTTCCCGGAGATTACCCAGTTTACGACCATCTGGATGGATTCCCTGCGGGAGGGCCGCACCGAGCTGGTGAATACCAATAAACTGGTGCGTTTTTATAAAGGCTGTACAGGGCTGAAAACCGGCACAACCTCGGACGCGGGTTCCTGTGTAAGCGCCAGTGCGGCGCGGGGGAAGCTGCATCTGATCTCGGTGGTGATGGGGTGCCGGACATCGTCGGAGCGGTTTTCTTCAGCACGCCAGCTGCTGGATTATGGATTTTCTCATTACACCATGTTTGAAACCTCCGTGTCTAAAGAGCAGTTTACCCCGGTCAAGGTGAAGCATGGCGTCCTGCCGGAGGTTGCCGTGGAGGTTGACGCGTCCGGCAGTGTGATCCTGGAAAAGGGCCGGGAGAAGCTGGTCGCCGAGGAAATCACGCTGGAGCCTGAAGTGGAAGCGCCGGTGGAGCCGGGCCAGGTTCTGGGACGCGTCCGCCTAATGCTGGAGGGTGAGGAGCTGGCGTCGTTCGAGATCCGGGCGGCGGAAAAGGTGGAGCGGATGACCTTCGGCCGGGCCTTCGGGATGCTGTTTGAGCGGATAGCGGGGCTTTAATTTCCCCGGGTCAGCCCCCGAGCGGCCGGGACGTTCCTCAGGCTCTGATTTGTAGGGCTCCGCGCCCCACGCCCCGCCCCATTTCTTTGGATATCCAAAGAAATGGGGGAAAGAAATGCGCCAAGGGAGTCCCCTTGGATCCCCGATC
>CANSRB010000077.1 GCA_947649285.1 uncultured Clostridia bacterium | reverse complement strand
GCAGATTTTGGAGGTGGGTAAGGTTACGGACGCCCATGGCAGGGATGTGAATTTTGAAAATGCAGTCATTATTATGACGTCAAATGCAGGTTCAGCAGATAAGACAGGCATTGTGGGCTTTAATAAAACCTCTGATGACCTGCTGAAAGAAAAAACCATGAAGGCCCTTTCGGAATTTCTTCGTCCGGAATTTTTAGGCCGGGTGGATGAGATTATTATTTTCCATCCGCTTTCTGAGGGAACCCTGCAAAAAATAGCAGCTCTTTTGCTGCAGGAGGTTGCCGAAGCCTTGTTTGAAAAAAAGATTAAATTCTATTATACGGCTGAAGCAACTCAAAAAATCGCCCGCCAAGCTATAGGTGGCGGATACAACGCGCGCGATATACGCAAAGTCATCCGGAAAGAAGTGGAAGACCGTATCGCGGAATGTTTGATTGAGCATTACAATCAAACCATTGAGGCAGTATCCTTGACGGTTCAAAACGAACAGTTTGAGGTTACTTATATTTAATTTATTTAAAGGAGTGCATTCCCATGAAAAAGTTTTTTGCAACTATCATCGCAGTTCTGACCGTAGCATCTATGTTCACAGGTTGTGGTGCCGCTGCATTGAAAGACGGTACCTACAAAGCAAAAATGAGCGAGGAATCCCATGGTTGGATTGACTATGTTGAGGTTACCGTTTCCGGCGGCAAAATCAGCGCTGTTGATTTTGACTCTCTGAACGAAGCTGGCGACAAAAAGTCCGTAAACCAGGAGTACGAGGATTCGATGGTTCCGGTCAGCGGAATCGGCCCGATGACCTTCTTCAAGCAGTATGAAGACGATCTGCTGGCAAAACAGGACATCAGTAAAGTTGAAACCATTGCAGGCGCTACCGGTTCTGGCAACAACTTCAAACAGATGGTTAAAGAGCTGCAGAAAAACATGGAGAAAGGTGACACCACTGAGCTGATCGTAACTGCACCGAAAGAAGACAAATAAGTTCCCTTTTTACATGAAGCAGAGCAAATGAACACATAGTAGAAAAACATTTATACATCTCTATGTATAAATGTTTTTCACTATATTTTCTGGAGTTTAAAAATGATGAAAAAACAAAACCTGTTCCTTGGAGGAATACTGCTGTTCAGTATTCTTTTGAATGGATGCACAGAAGCGCGCCAAACGAATCCCGAGCCTGTTGTGAATGAGTTCTTTGCGTTCAGTACATTGATCACTCAAAAACTGTATCAGGAGAATGGAAACGAGGTTATTGAGCAAACCCAGCAGATGCTTCGTGACAAAGAACAGCGGCTTTCGTTATATGTGGAAGGCTCAGAATTGGATCAGGTGAATCAGATGGCTGGCATAGCGCCTGTCCAAGTGTCAGAAGAGCTGTTTGAAATGGTTTCTGTTTCCAAACGGTACTGTGAACTTTCTGAAGGGAGATTTGATATTACAATTGCCCCCCTTTCTGTTCTTTGGGGAGTGGATTCAGAACATCCGCGGGTACCGGAAAAAGAAAAAATCGAAAAAGCCTTGTCTTTGGTAGATTATCGTAAAGTTGAATTGGACGAAGAAAAGCAAACGATTTTTCTGGCAGAGAAGGGGATGGCCCTGGATCTGGGAGGAATTGCAAAAGGATATTTCTGCAATGATGTCCGTGAACTTTATGAAGCAGCAGGGAGCATTGGCTGGATTTCGATTGGAGGAATTATTTATAATCATGGAACCAAGCCGGATGACAGCGATTTTGTCTTTGGGATCCGTGATCCGGAAGACCCAGTGGGTGTAGCTTACGTCGGTACATTGACTGCTCCAGAAAAAGTGATTTCTACGACCGGTGCTTATGAGCGATATTTTGAAGAAGACGGTGTCATTTATCATCATATTTTAGATCCCAAAACTGGTTATCCTTCTGAAAGTGATTTATTATCTGTCACGGTTATTTGCAAGGATGGTGGACTGGCCGATTATCTTTCTACAACACTTTATATTGCAGGTTCGGAAGCCATCGAGAATTATCGGAATGACCCTCGCTTTGAAGTGATCGTGATTGATAAAAATCATAACATTTACTGTTCGGATTCTTTAAAAGGCAAGTTTGAATTAACATCAGAGGATTATCAACTGTATGAATAAGAAATCAAATTGTAAAGTAAATCAGCTTGATAAAGGGGAAGAACTTGTCGAAAGTCGTTTCACTTTCCGTTTTCGCCTGCGTATCGAATTTTGGCTGATCCTTGGTGTAGTGGTACTTTGTGCAGGGATTCTTTTATGGAGAGGAATTAAGGAAAAGACTGCTCCGATCGGCATTGCTGTAATCAGCTATGATGGAGAGGTTCAAATGAGGATTGATCTTTCATCTGAACAGGATAAAACCTTTACATTTGAAAAGAACCCCAAAGTCCAATTCGAGATCCAGGATCATGCCATACGCTTTGTCCATGTAGAGTGCCCAGATAAGTTATGTGAAAAATCTGGATTTCTGCGTGTGGAAAATCAGACAGCCGTTTGCCTGCCGAACCGAACCACATTAACCATCCAAGGAAGCGGCGGTGAAATTGACGCATTCGTTTGACAAAAATAAAGGAGGATCCCGTTTGAGTTCAAAACAGTCCAACGCAGAACGGATTCAATGGATGACAAAGATGGCGCTGATGTTGGCTTTAGCAATTCTTTTAAATATTGTAGAGAGCATGATTCCGGCAATCCCTACTTTGCCCCCTGGTGTAAAGCTGGGGCTATCGAATATCGTAGTGATGTACTGCCTGTTTTTTCTTGGAAAAAAAGAGGCTTTGATGCTGGCATTTTTAAAATCTGGTTTTGTTTTGCTTGCCAGGGGAGGCCCAATCGCATTTTTAATGAGCTTTTCGGGTGGTTTATGTTCAATTTTGATAATGATTTTTTTATTATCATTGAAAAAACGTTCAGTTTCTTATATAATAATTAGTATATGTGCAGCTGTTGCACATAATGCCGCTCAACTCCTGGTATCCGCTTTGTTGCTTCAGAACGGAATGGTTTTTTATTACCTGCCCATTTTGGTTCTCTCCGGCGTAGGTATGGGATTCCTTACAGGGATCACCCTGCGGGTGCTCATGCCTGCATTGGGACGTTTAAAACGGCAGTGAGTTTTTCGGTTATTATTTTCATAGTAGGAGGTTGTAATGGCTATTGTAAAGAATAAGAAGTTCTTAAATGGTGCGCATGTTCCGCACCATAAGAACACAAATGACAGCCAAACTCTGCCCTTGCCAGTTCCAGAACGCGTAACCATCCTCATGCTTCAGCATATGGGCGCGGTCTGTGAACCGTTAGTAAAAAAAGGAGACAGCGTCTTCGTTGGACAGAAAATCGGGGAGAGCAGTGAGAAAATGTCCGTTCCTGTTCATGCCAGCTGTTCAGGTACCGTCCAGGACATTATTTCTTACACAACACCGCAGGGGATTTCCTGCCCGGCGGTAGTCATTGACACGGACAAACTGCAAACCATGGATCCGTCTATCCACAAACCGGAAATTCAGTCCAAAGAAGAATTTATTGCCGCGTTGCGTGAATCCGGTCTGGTTGGGTTAGGCGGCGCTGGATTCCCAACTTTTATGAAGCTGAATTATCCGCATCCAGAAAAAATCCAGCAGCTGGTGATCAATGCCGCAGAATGTGAACCTTATATCACAGCCGATTATCGGGAATGTCTGGAAAGCACAGAAAATATTGTCCGCGGTATCCAGGCTATCCGGAAGTATTTCCCTGTGGAAGTCTTTATTGGTGTAGAAAGTAATAAGCCGAAAGCGATTGAGGTACTGGATCAGGCTACACGAACTCTGGATCGTGTTACTGTTGTAGAGTTGAAATCTCTGTATCCCCAAGGCGCAGAAAAATCAATCGTTTATGCAACAACCGGAAAAGTTATTCCTCAGGGATCTCTGCCGGCGGACTGTGGCGTATTGGTCATGAATATTTCCAGTGTTGGGTTCATCGGCAAATACCTGGAAGACGGAATCCCGCTGATCAATAAACGTTTAACAGTGGACGGGGATTGTGTCACTCATCCGGCTAATCTGCTGGTACCGATTGGTACCTCTATTCAGGATGTGTTGGATTACTGTCAAGTACCGCAGGATTATGTAAAAGTGTTGATGGGCGGCCCGATGATGGGTATTGCCGTTTCTGATACTGCCTTGCCAGTGGTGAAAAACAATAATGCGCTTACTGTTTTTTCGGAAAAAGGAGCGAAGCTCCCGCCGGAAACTGCTTGTATCCGCTGCGGAAGATGTATTTCGATTTGTCCTATTCATCTGATGCCGGCCAAGCTGGAAAAAGCTTATGACAACCGGAATACCGAGCTTCTTCAGGAGCTTTGTGTGGATCTTTGCATTAACTGCGGATGCTGCAGTTATATTTGCCCGGCGAGACGTCATCTGGCACAGAAAAATCAACTGGCAAAAAGTTTGCTTAAACAGCGTCAAGTAAAGGAGCGTAAAACGAATGAATAAACTGCTTGTTTCTCCGTCTCCTCATTTTTTCACTAGAACGGATACATCCGCTATCATGTTTGATGTGATTTTGGCATTATTTCCTGCTTTAATTGCCGGGATTGTCTTTTTTGGTCCCCGTGCATTGATTGTAACGCTGGTTTGTGTGGTTTCCTGCGTTGCATTCGAATGGCTTGTCCGTAAAATCATGAAACGAAGCAATACCATCGGCGATTACAGCGCTATTGTCACTGGCGTTCTGCTGGCTTTCAACTTGCCTCCAGCCATCCCGATCTGGATGGCGGTTCTGGGTTCGTTTTTTGCCATTATTATTGTAAAGCAGCTCTTCGGCGGTATTGGGCAGAATTTTGCAAACCCGGCCATTACCGCGCGGATTATCCTGTTGGCTTCCTTCGGGACCCAGATGACCACTTGGTCTAAGCCTTTCGGTTACCAGGGTGGAGTAGACGCAGTCGCTTCCGCAACGCCTTTGGCGGATCTGTACTGGGCGAATCCCTGGGATTTGTTCATCGGGAATGTCAGCGGCTGTATCGGTGAGGTCAGCGCTTTGGCGTTGCTGCTGGGCGGGATCTACCTGAGCTTCCGCAAGGTCATCAACCCGCTGGTCCCGCTGACCTTTATCGGTACCGTTTTTGTGTTCACTTGGATGCTGGGTGAAAATCCGGTCAACCATATTCTGGCGGGCGGTTTGATGCTGGGCGCTATTTTTATGGCGACTGACTATGCAACAACTCCTCCAGTATTAGGCGGAAAACTGATCTTCGCGCTGGGGTGCGGTATTATTACGACGCTGATCCGTGTTTTCGGTAATTATCCGGAAGGGGTTTCCTTTGCGATTCTTTTAATGAATCTGCTGACTCCATTGATTGATCGTATTCCGATGGTCAATCCGCTTGGGAAACGGAAGAAAGGAGGCGCTGCATAATGTATAAGGAAATTATTAAACCTACGTTGGTTTTAATTATCATTTCTGTTTTAGTTGGTACGCTGCTTGCAGTGACCTATAACGTAGCGGGGATCGCGGATCTGGCAACGGCTGGGCTTTCCCAGGCGGATTTGGAAGAATTAAAGCCATCTGTTATGCCGGCGGCATCCAGCCTGAAAAATGCAAGCGTTTCTGTAGAGGATGGAAGCCTGCTCGGTGTTTACGCCGATGAGGGCGGTTCTGGCGCGGCGATCCATGTGGTAACAAAAGGTTATGGCGGCGATTTGAAGATCCTGGTTGGGATTGATGCGAATGGCGCAGTCACTGGTGCGGCTGTAACCGAAAGCGCGGAAACTCCGAACCTGGGCAGTAAAGTCAGCGAACCAGCATTCATTGAACAGTTTGTAGGAAAAAGCGGCGCACTGGCTGTAGATAAGGATGGCGGGGAGATTGCCGCTGTTGCCGGAGCAACCATTTCTTCGCGGGCATTTACAGACGGCGTCAATAAAGCGTTGGAAATTTATGAACAGGTAAAGGGGGAACTGTAAGATGAATTATTTTCGTACATTTACGAAAGGCTTGATTAAAGAAAACCCTGTTCTTGTCATGCTGCTCGGAACCTGTCCCACGCTTGCCGTTACAACGCTTGCCATGAATGGGCTTGGAATGGGGGCAGCAACTACTTTTGTTCTGGTTTGTTCGAATGTGGTTATTTCTCTGTTAAAGAATTTTATTCCCAAGCAGGTGCGGCTGCCTTCCTTTATCGTTATTATTGCAGGCTTTGTTACCTTTGTCAGCTTCATGCTGCGGAGTAATTTCCCGGAGCTTTATGAAGCGCTGGGCGTATTTTTATCCTTGATTACAGTAAACTGCATTATTCTTGGGCGTGCGGAGATGTTTGCATCTAAAAACAATGTCTGCGCTTCCTTCTTGGACGGCCTGGGAATGGGCTTAGGCTTTACCCTCGCTTTGATTCTCATTGGCGCGATCCGGGAAGTACTGGGTTCCGGCACCTTTTTCGGTTTGTCAATCGGGGATTGGTTCCAGCCAATCGGATTTTTCAGCAGCCCGGCTGGAGGCTTCTTTGTGTTCGGCTGTGTCATTGCGTTGGTGAATGTATTGAGCAATTATAAAATGTCCTCCAAAAAGATTGGATGTGCCTCTTGTCCCAATGCGTCTGCTTGCGGACAGGCTGAGAAAGGAGAGGTTGCAGAATGAGTGCGATTGCAGTAATTTTCTTCGGGGCAATTTTAACGGATAACTTTGTTCTCAGCAAATTTATGGGGATCTGTCCTTTCTTGGGCGTTTCCAAAAAAATGAATTCCGCGTTGGGTATGAGTGCTGCTGTAACTTTTGTAATGGTGATGGCCAGCATGATTACCTATCCAATCTACACCTTCCTGCTGGTTCCAAATGAACTGGGATATCTTCAGACAGTTGTTTTCATTCTGATTATTGCATTGTTTGTTCAGCTGGTGGAAATTATCATTAAGCGTTATGCGAAGCCTCTCTATAATTCTTTGGGGGTATATCTTCCTTTAATCACTACCAACTGCGCAGTATTGGGCGTTACGATCCTGAATGCAGACAACGCTTATACTTTTGCAGAATCAGTATTTAACGCGCTGGGCGGCGGTATTGGTTTCGCACTGGCTCTGGTTATCTTTGCAGGCGTGCGGGGACGTATTGACGCTTCCGATCTTCCTAAAGCTTTTAAAGGGATTCCGGCAACATTGGTGGCGGCGTCGATTGTATCGATCAGCTTCTTAGGATTCGGCGGCATTGTTGAAAAGATTTTTGTATAAGGAGGGGAGAACGATATGGATTTCATGGAATTGTTAGGAAATATTTGGCTTCCAGCGGTCATATTTGTCGGTTTAGGTTTAGTTGCCGGTGTTCTCCTGTCAGTCTTTTCAAAGATTTTTGCGGTAGAAACGGATGAAAAGGTTGAAGAAGTCCGTGCGTGCCTTCCGGGGTTAAACTGCGGCGTCTGCGGGTATACTGGTTGTGACAGCTATGCCAAAGAAATTGTCCACCATGGTGCGCATACCAACCGGTGTGTGCCCGGCGGCGATAAAACGGCAAAAGAAATCAGTACGGTTATGGGCAGCAGCTTTGAAGATGTGGCTGAAACGACAGCATTTGTAAAGTGCGGCGGCCGTGTCCCTGAAAAAACCAAAGACCTGTTTGAATACGAAGGTGAGCGCACCTGCGCTGCCTGCAACGTCTTGTACCGCGGGAAAGGCGTTTGCGATTTTGCCTGCATTGGTTTTGGTGATTGTGCCAGAGCCTGCCCCTTCGGTGCAATTTCCATTCAGGGGGGGATTGCGGTTGTCGATCCTCAGAAATGTACGGGATGTACCATGTGTACCAAGGCTTGCCCAAAGCTGTTGATTGAAATGCGGGATGCCCATAAGCCGGTTTTTGTAAGCTGCGCCAATCGTGAAACAGCGAAAAAAGTTATGACGCAGTGTGAGCATGGCTGTATTGGCTGTAAAAAATGTGAGCGTACCTGTCCAACAGAAGCTATTACAGTAAACAACCAGATTGCTTCTATTGATTATTCAAAATGCACCGGCTGTTTAGCTTGTGTAGAACAGTGCCCGAGACATTGTATCACGGTTCCAGGAAAATCTGCTGAATCATGAGGATTGGGCATGGATATGATGTGCATCGGCTGGTTTCAGGAAGGGAACTGATCCTGGGAGGTGTACAGGTCCCTTTTGATAAAGGGCTTCTGGGGCATTCTGATGCGGATGTTTTAACCCATGCCGTGATGGATGCCTTGCTTGGGGCATCCGCCTTAGGAGATATCGGCCTTCATTTTCCGGATACGGACGAGCAGTTCCGTGGGATAAGCAGTTTGAAGCTGTTGGAAAGAGTCTGTGTGCTATTAAAAGAAAAAGGCTTTCGCATTGAAAATATTGACTGCACTATTTTAGCTCAAGCGCCAAAGCTCAGGCCGTTTATTCCAGAAATGCAGAAAAATTTGGCTGAATCCTGCCGGATCCCATGCAGTATTTTGAATATAAAGGCAACAACAGAGGAAGGGCTGGGGTTTACCGGGAGCGGCGAAGGAATTGCCGCTCATGCCGTTTGCCTGTTAGAGCTTATTTAAAAAACAGGGATATGGGAATCTTTTCAGCGGATTAAACAAAAACCAAATTGATTTTTAATTGAAAGAACACCACATCACTTTCCGGCATATACTGGAGGTGATGTGGTGTTTTGGTTTGATACAACCCACATTGAAATAGAGGAGGATGCCAAATGTATCAGGAACAACGGAAAATGATCATGTTGAATTCTGTAACTTACGCTTATAAAGCGCGGGATTATCTTTTTAAGAAAGGGATTCGCGTGTATGTGGAACGTGTTCCGGCAAATTTGCGGACAACAGGATGCGGGTACG
>CANSRB010000076.1 GCA_947649285.1 uncultured Clostridia bacterium | reverse complement strand
GATCCGCCAGGGGGATCTTTCTCGGTTTTTCCAGCTGGTCCAGGCGTCCGGACGGTCCTCCTATGAGCTGCTTCAGAACATTTACAGCGAAAAACACCCCCGAGAGCAAGACCTTGCGGTTGCCCTTTGCCTCACCGAACGACTGCTGCAGGGCGAGGGAGCCTGCCGGGTCCATGGCGGCGGCTTTGCCGGTACCATCCAGGCTTATGTCCCCCAAACGCTTCTCTCTGAGCTGGTCGCTTCACTGGAAGCCGTTTTCGGCAAGGGCTGCTGCCAGATCCTCAACATCCGCCAGGAAGGCAGTGTCCGGATCCTCTAGGCCTACAGCCGGTCAACCGGCTATGGATATAACAACATTCAAAGGAGATTGACAACCATGAAAAGAAAGCACGTTTTTGCCCCTTACGCGATGGAAAACAGCATCGGCGAACTCCGCATTTACGATGTCATGCGGATCTCCCACTTGAACATCTCTTTCGGGCTGATCAAAGACCATGCCGTTACAGTGGATCATCTGAACTGCCTCGACCGGATTGCGGTCTATAAAAAAGTAAACCCGGATCTCCAGGTCATCCTCTCGATTGGCGGATGGGGTGCAGACGGCTTCTCCCAGGCGGCGGAAAACCAGGAAAACCGGGATATTTTCGTGTCCAGCGCCATGGCAATCGTAGAGAAATGGGATTTCGACGGGATTGATATCGACTGGGAATATCCCTGTAGCGATCAGGCCGGCATTGCTTACGGCCCGCAGGATAAAGAAAACTTCACCTTCCTGATGCGGGATCTCCGTGCAGGGCTGACGAAAACCGGCGAAAAAACCGGGAAAACCTACATCCTGACCTGTGCAGTCGGCGGTGAACAATATTTCATCGACGGTACCAATATGGCGGACGTTGTTCCCTATCTGGATTACGTCAACCTGATGACCTACGACCTGCGGGGCGGGTTCACCAAGATCACGGGGCATCACACCGGGCTGTATCCGCAGACCGGTGAGCCGGAGGGCCCTTCCTCGGCACGCACCGTCGAGCTGTTCCATAATGCCGGCGTTCCCTATGAAAAGATGGTGCTCGGTTCCGCCTTTTACGGACGGAAATGGAGCGGGGTCAAAGACCCGGGCAGCATGAACGGGCTGGGCTGTGAAGCGGAAACCGTGGGTTCTTTCTCCGGCGTACGCTTCCCGCTTCAGGATCCCGAGATGGCGAAGGATTACGGCTTCACCCGTTATTGGGACGACAACGCCAAAGCTCCCTATTATTTCAATGGTACGGATTTCATCTCTTATGACGATCAGGAATCCCTCAAGCTGAAATGCGACTTTATTAAGGAAAAGGGCCTGGCAGGGCTGATGTACTGGGCTTACGGAAACCACGTGCTCTTTGAAGTGGCCGCTGAAAACCTCGACTAGAGTATCCGCAGCAAACAGGAGGCAGACATGAAGATCACCCAATCACATATCGATCATGGCAGGCCCTTCGACTGGGGGAAAACCTCTGAGGATTACGCCCGGTTCCGCGATATCTATCCGAAGGAATTCTATCAGAAAATCCTGGACTTGGGCTTGTGCGTAAACGGGCAGTCGGTTCTGGATATCGGGACAGGCACCGGCGTCCTTCCCCGGAACCTGTATCCCTATGGAGCGAAGTGGGCCGCAGCGGATATCTCAGAAAATCAGATTGAGCAAGCCAAAATCCTTTCCAAAGGGATGGATATTGATTATTATGTCAGCCCCGCAGAGGAAATTGATTTCCCTGAGCATTCCTTTGATGTCATAACTGCGTGCCAATGCTTTGTCTATTTCGATCATGAAGTCCTTCTGCCTAAGCTTCACCGTATGCTGAAGCCGGAAGGACGCCTCCTGATTTTATACATGGCCTGGCTGCCATTCGAGGACCCGATTGCGGAAGCCAGTGAAAAGCTGGTGTTAAAATACAATCCCAGCTGGAACGGGGCGGGCGCGACGATCCACCCCATTCACCTGCCGGATTGCTATAAAACGCATTTTGAGCTGGTATACCAGGAAGAATTCAAGCTGAACGTCCCCTTTACCCGTGAAAATTGGCATGGCCGGGTGAAGGCCTGCCGCGGGATCGGCGCTTCCTTGAGCGAAAATGAGATTGCAAAATGGGAATACGAGCACCGGAAGCTCCTGGAAAAAATCGCTCCGGATGAATTCGATATCCTGCATTATGCCGCCATTGCCGAGCTTCGAAAAAAGTAGGCTGATACAAAGCAACCCTCCGGTTATACCGGAGGGTTGCTGTTTATAAAAAAGCTCTGATAAAAGCTTCTCCAGCGTTTATCAGAGCTTTGATCCTTATTTGTGTCCGAGCAAATGGAAGGCGGCGGGATTTTCATCCTAACGGTGAATACAAACTGAATAGAAAAATCAGCGTCAGTACCATCGAGAAGCCGCCGCAAAGCAGCAGATACACGGCGCGCGCCTTCTTTGAACGAAGCTGTACACTGATCATCCCCAGCAGCGCGACCGATACGGCCAGCCCCAATACATCCATCCCAGCCAGCACATAATTGGAAAAATTCAAATGAAGCAGATCCCGTACGATCCGGATCAGAACATGGAAACCCGGAACCATGATTAAAGGAAGAACCCCTATGGCGTAATCTTTCCGCTTTCTGCGCAGGAAAAGCAAGGCCAATACCCCTAAAATCATCAAAATGACAATGGATTCCAACAGCAACCAGATTTCCCCCTTTTCAATCAGACGGAACAGGCTCTAAAAGGATGCGTCAAAAATTTCTTTAGCTTTGGCATTATCCCCTGTGATGGCAAAATAAGCATAATTTCCCGCTGTGCCAATTACCGCAGTGGTTACCTTTTCACTTTCACTGGGAGTATAGTCAATCGCATCCTGCGCAATCTGATCTCGACGGGCAGTCATCATCGACTGGATACTTTCCATATCCGTGCCCTCTTTGCACTTTACAATAAATACTTCTTCCGCCGTCAGCCCGCTTCCGGCGATAATATAGGACATTTCCTCCACCGAAGCCGAATCCAAGGAATCATAGCCGTAACCCGGCAGATCCTCCAGCGATTTTTCCGCCATTTCCGGGAATTCAATCCCGCGCCGAATCTCCGCCATTACATCGGCTACCACCGGATTTTTAGCTTCTTTTCCGCAGGCGGCAAAAGCAAACATCATGCAGGATGCCAATAAAAATGCAATCCATCTTTTCATTATTCTACTTCCTCTCTGTCAATCTTCTTACTTTTTCACAATTTGATCCGTCGTCCCGTCCGGACGGACCGTATGGCGTTTGCAATAATCCAAAATGGCCTTATGCCCGTTGGACATCAGGTGCATCCCGTCCCCGCCATCATAGTCTTTTTTCAGATAACCGTTTTCATCGGTCAGCACTTCACTGATGTTCAGGTAGTACAGCCCTTTTTCCTCCGCCATTTTGAGAACCAGTTCATTAAACCCTCTGATTTTTTCCATATTAAAATTACTTCTGGTATAATCACTATCCGCCGTAATCGGAGTCACCGATTCCACATAGATAACCGCGTCCGGATAATTCTCCTGAAGACGGTCGATCAATTGGCCGTAAAACTGGATATGCTTTTCATTCTCATAGCCCGGAATCCCATTGGAGCCTAAAAGAATGTAGATCTTTCCTGGGTTCGGCATTTTTTCCTTCAATGCGGCAAACAGGGTTTTCTTTTGGGTGCCGGTGGTATAATAAACCTCCTGATCCATCACAACCTTGTCCAAGCCGACATTCTTTTCCGCCAGTACATTCTTTTCGGGAAGGACCCCGTAAGCGCGCAGGCCTACGGAAATGGAATCCCCAATAAAAATGGCGTCATCAAAATAAGCATCTTCTACCGGCAGAGATTCAGGAACAACCGTTTTAACTTTCACGGTTTCTGTCTGGACATTCCCCGAGTTTTCAGGAACACGGTCAATCTTTATTTGAGCATACAGCGCCGCAGCCTCGTCATAAACCGAGAAATATCCCTGGAACGGCGCGAACTCCTCCGGCACTTCGGAACGAAAAACCGGCTTATTTTCTTTTTTCAAATCGTCCGAGATAAAACCGGCAAAGGACATACCCAGCAGGACGATCATCAACATCATTAAAACCAACAGAACATACATTGGCGCTTTGTGCGACTTCCGTTTTCTGGCCACTCTGCGCTCTCTCAAATCAGACCCCTCCCTATCCGCCATCTTTCATTATTATAATCCTTTTTGTCGAAAAAGGCAACTGCAAAAAGAAACGCTTTATGAAAAATCGGCAACAGATGCGCTCAGATAGTTACAGCACAAATATGAATTTAAAGCATATCCTCCAACAGCCGGTTCAGCTGCTCAGCTACAAAGCAGCAGTCTTCCCGGCTCAGATAAGGATGCATTGGTAATGAGAGGGCATGATCCGCACAGAATTCTGACACGGGAAAATCCCCTCTCTGATACCCCAGCCCGGCAAGCGCCCGCTGCAAATGCAGCGGACGTTCATAGTAGACCATCGTTGGAATCCCAGCTTCTTTTAACCCGGCCATTAACGCGGCGCGGTCGATCCCTTCCGGAAGCAGCAGGGTGTACTGTGCCCATACACTGGTACAATCCGCCGGAATCCTGGGCTTTTGTACCAGGTCAGCCAGCAGCTCATTGTACCACTCGGCCGCCTGGTTCCGCGCTTCCAATTCCCTAGGGAAGATATCCAGCTTCCAGTTCAGCACCGCCGCCTGCATCGTATCCAAACGGGCGTTTAACCCCAGCCTATTGTTTTCATATTTATTTTTCCCTTTTCCATGCACCCGGATGGAGCGAAGCTGCTGCGCCCACTCATCATTATTGGTAAAAATCGCTCCGCCGTCACCATAACATCCCAGCGGCTTTGCTGGGAAAAAAGAAGTAGTTGCTGCATCCCCCCAGCTGCAGGCAAGCTTTCCTCGATAAACAGCGCCAAAACCCTGCGCACCGTCCTCCATCACCAGCAGGCCATAGCGACGGGCAATACTGCAAATAGCTTCATAATCCGCGCAAAGGCCGAACAGATCCACCGGGATCACCATCCGGGGAGTCAGCCGCCCCTCTTTCAGTACCCGGCAAACCGCCTCCTCCAGCTTAACCGGATCCATATTAAAGGTATCCGGATCACAGTCCACCAAAACCGGTACAGCCCCTCGCTGCGCCACCACCTCCGCTGTGGAAAAAAAGGTAAAGGACGGTACAAAAACGGCATCCCCCTCGCCATATTTCAGCAGCATCAGCGGCATAGACAGGGCGTCCGTCCCATTGGAACAGGTAATGCAGTGCCGCACTCCTACATATTCTGCCAGCCGGGCTTCCAAAATATCCACATCTTTCCCCAGAATAAAGTCCTGCCTTACAAACAGTTCCGCCAGCGCGGCATCCAAAGGCTCTTTGATCTGACGATACTGGGCTTCCAGATCGATAAATTTCATCGCTTTCCTCCTATCGTTGAAACATACAGGCAATTGAACGTCCGATAACCCGCAAATCCTCTGCAAGGCTCAGCCGCCTAAGGTAAGCCAGGTTAAAGGCCATCTTATCCGGCAGGATCTGCTCCACATACACCTGCTGCGGATTTTCCGCCCCGGTCAGCAGCTGATTTTCATCCTTATATTTCACACTGGCATCCGAAAGCATCCCAGGGGCAAGCAGCAAAGTTGCCCGCATTTCCGGCGTGTATTCCTCCACATAGCGGCGCACCTCCGGCCGGGTACCGACAATCGACATTTCCCCTTTCAGCACATTCAGCAGCTGCGGCATCTCGTCCAGATTGAGCTTCCGAAGAATCCGCCCGAAAGAAGTAATGCGGGCATCATCCCCAGTCGTCAGCTGCACCCCGATCCGGTCGGCGTCCGCCACCATCGTCCGGAATTTCAGGATCTCAAACTCTTTCCCATCCCGGCCTACCCGCTTTTGGCGGAACAGCACCGGCCCTTTGGACGTCAGCCCGATCAACAGCGCAATCAGCAAAAACAGAGGCAGGGTCAGCAGAAATACACTCCCGCAAAGCAGGACATCCAATATCCGCTTGGCCAGAAGCGTCCCCTTCCGGGACGCCAGATGCTCGGCATAAGGGCGAACCTCTTCCGTCCGTAAATCAGGCGGAAGCTCTTCAAATCTGGTAATGAACATTGCGCGGCTTTTCCTTTCCTTCTTTTTCACATCGTTGCCAGCCTGCCGGATACCGTATGGCAGGAAGTTCTCCCGAAAGGTATTTTATCGAGAATCCGTATCAAACGCGGCGGCAAACCGCTCTGCTAATTTCCGGTAATCGTGGTGCTCCTCGACGTAGCGGCGACCGTTTTTCCCCATCCGTTCCCGCTCCGAAAGAGGCAGGGCGGCTAATTTCCCGGCTGCTTCCGCGATTGCCGAAGGGTCCTCCGGCGGGATGGAAATCCCGCACTCTGCCTCCTGAACCGGGTTATTCGATGCTTCAATAGCGTACAGAATTGGACGTTCCGCGAGCATATAGTCAAAGATTTTATTCATCCCCACGCCAAACCGGTACAGCGGTGTCCGTTTCGCCCCGATATACAGCCCGTCGGCACAAGCCAGGGTTTGGTTGACCTGAAGCTTGGTCACCAAAGGCAGAATGCTGACATTGGCCAGCCTCTTTTCCCGAACGATCCGCTCATATTCCGCTTTCAGCGGGCCGCTCCCCACCAGTACAAGATGAACCGGATCCGGCAGTTCCTCCGCTGCTTTCAGCAAGTCATCCAGTGCGTTCGCTTTGGAAAAACCGCCCAGATAGAGAAGCACAAACCGGCCTTCCTGATGAAGACGGTCAATTTCCTCCGTGATATGCGGAGGGGCCGGCTGGAAATGTTCCTCTTCCATGACTACACCGTTCGGGATATGTAGATACGGAAGATCTTCAAACCCAAGCTCGCAGATATGACGGTCTACATCCGGCAGGATCGAAATTACCAGGTCTACCGTACGATAGGCATGGTTTTCCGCTTTTTGCAGGCTCCGCATATAAGGGTTTTTCGGGCTGAGCCCGTAGAGTTCAATTAAAGAGAGGGGCCAGACATCATGGATTTCATAACATACCCGAACATTTTTCCCATGTGCGGCAATTTTCTGTGCCGCCTTGACGTCATAGGGATAAGTGGAAGACGCCACAATAACATCCGGGCGGTAGGATTCATAGATTTTCCTGCTGTTCGCTTTCAGCTTGTGCAGGAATGTCGCCATATTCAGAAAGCGGTACAGGTCATTTTTCCGGTAAGACGGCGTTTTCAGCCAGACATACCGCACCCCGTCCATCCATTCCTCGGTGAGATCCCGCGGGATCTCCGGGTTGACTGCCCGCAGATGGGAATGATCCGCCGCCAGCACGGTCACCTCATGCCCCAGCTTTACAAGCTCACGCCCTAAGTACAGCGGACGGAATTCCATTCCATAATGGTCGCTCCCCGCATAATGGTTGATCATCAGAAAGTTCATGGCTCTTCCTTTCTTTCCGCCGGAAAAACCGCTCCGCCTTCCCGGTAAAGCGTGAAGAGCTTTTCCTTTTCCCTGTCCCAATTGTATTTTTCCAGCACCTTTTTCCGGCCGTTCTTTCCCATTTCCCGCGCAATATCCGGATGGCGGCAAATATAATCCACCGCTCCTCGGATCTCCTTCGGCTTCATCGGATCCACGCAGATCCCGCATCCGGCATCGTTTACAATGTCACTCCAATAAGGGAAATTGGACGCAATCACCGGTACCTCCGCGATCATATATTCAAACATTTTAACCGGAAGCGCCGTCTGATATTTCGGCGTCGGATGCAGGGTGACCAGGCCGGCTTTTACCTGGGAAAGCATTTCCCGCACCTGCGGCCGGGTTAAAAACCCCAGATAGGAAGCCCGTGCAAAACCGGGATGCGCTTCCATACGCCGGCGCAGTTCCTCTGTTTCATACTCCCCGGCCAAAAGCAGCTCGGCAGAACAGTCTTCCTGAACAGCCTCCAGCATTTCAAAAGCCCCCCGGATTTCCGTAATGCCGCCTAGGTAACAGACCTTATCCTCCCGCCGGAAAAAATCCAGCTGCGGCTCAGTAAATTCTGACAAAATCGGGTAATTACAGACCAGGGCAAGATGACGGCAGAAGCCCTTCATCCGTTCGTAGATCACCGGTTCCGCTGCAACCACACCAAAAAGCCGGCGGACGGCTTTCCGTTCACGGCGTTCCATCCAACGGGAGGCCAGCTTCGCCGCCCAGGGCTTCAGGTAAGGCTTAGTCAAAATCTGCCGTGGGACATCCTCGTGGATATCATAAATAACCCGGCCTTTCCGGCTCAGGCGCAGTCCTGCCCCCAGCAGTTCAGGATCGTGGAAGTGGTAAAAATCCGCCGGAATCCGCGCCGCCTCCCGGGCAAACCTTCGGGATGCGGCCAGCATCCGGGCAAACCTTCCTTTCGGAATGGAAACCTTACGAAACTGGATCCCGAATTCATCCGTTCCCTCATAATCCGGACAGAGGATGGTAACCTGGCATCCCATCTGCCGGAGGGATTTGGCTTCTTTATGGTAAATGCGTACGTCATCATGCCGATGCACGCTGGTCATAATGCAAATGGATGGTGTTTTCATGCCGTCCCCCTTTTACACGGGTTTTCTATAATCAAACAACTTGAAAAGAAGCTCTGCTTCTTTTCAAGCGCCCAGGCTTTCAGCCTGGGCAGGACGCATTCGCGGCCTTGGTTTAGATTTCATAGTCAATTACAGCGTGTTCCACACGCAGGCGGGCTTTGCCCGCCTGAAAAACAGCAGCGCTGTTTTTCAAGTTATTTGACGATATAGGCAGAGACGAGAAGAACCCATGAGAGAACAAGGAGGAAAGAGCCATGCTGTGCAAAACAAGCTTTTTTGAGCAGGAGACGCCCTGCCATATCCCCGCCGAGGGGGAGGAGATCTGGGCACTGTGGCGGCGTGAGGCCGCAGCCCGGGAGCGGACC
>CANSRB010000075.1 GCA_947649285.1 uncultured Clostridia bacterium | reverse complement strand
TAAGCCCTGCATTAAGGGAACCGCGTTTTTCCGTTTTGCACAAGGCGCGCCGGTCCCGCTCCTGCACCAGTAACCCCGGGCTGTTTACCGGGAACACAAACGGGACGGGAAGGAAGGTTTTGCCTGTCTTCCCGGCCCTTTTTGCCGCAGCGGGCAAAATTCCTAAGCTTTATTCTTTTCAAAAAAAGTATCGATCGACTTTTTCAGCTCGCCAGGCTTGGAATCCTTGAACAGGTATCCCGCCGGCTTTAAGGGCATCACCTTAATCATGCTTTCCGGGTCCCGCCGGACAGTCAGGAAAATCACCGGGATATCCTCGAAGGCCTTTTCAGAGCGGAGCATTTCCAAGGTCTGCCGGCCGTCGCAGACAGGCATTTCATAATCCAGCAAAACCAGGTCCGGACGGTTTAAGGTAATCGTCCGGATCGCGGCCACCCCGGATTCTGCCAAAGCGATCTCATAATCCGCCTCCAGCAAATGCTTCATCCCCTCCCGGATGGTCATGGAATCGTCCACAATCAGCACCTTGCGCTTGGTGGATTCCTGCTGCTTCTGGACCTCCCGTTCCGCTAAGTACTCTTCCACCTCGGACATGGCGTTCCGGGCTTCAATCGGCTTGACAACGCCTTCCTCAAGCAGATGGGGCGCAATCATACAGTAGGAGAAATAGCCTTCCCCGGTATCAAACAGCAGGCTTACCTGAAGCTTTGCTGTTTTAAACACGTTCTGAAACTGGTCGTAATTTAAAAGGTTTTCCTCCTTTAATTCGTAAGACGCCATCCCTGGAAGATATTTCATCACCCGTTCCACAAACTGCCGGGCGGTATACCGGGTAGCATGGACCAGCATCGTATCCAGCCTATTGGTTTGGATCCCCATCACCTTACCCACTGTATTGACCAGCAGTTTTTCTTCAAAGACCAAAAAGATCTCCTGTTTTTGGCCGTCGTCCGGGCTTCCATAGACCAAGCGGTAATACACGCCCTGCCCGAATTTTTCCCCGCTGTACACATCACTGATAACCTGGGATTCCAAACGGAACATATCAAACACCAGCTGGGCAATCACCCTTTTGATCTCAGCCAAATTTTCCCCCATCAAAAGGCTATCCCACTTGCTGGAATCCTGTTTGTCCTTTCCCATCAAGGCAAGATCCTCTGTCAAGGTATGGCCGATCAGCCATCCGGCACAGACACCCAAAAAATGTTCGACTGCATCCGGAGAATAATCGCTCTGCTCCAGCTCCTTTTCCAACGCCGGAAGAGTATTCTCCCTGAATCTTTGATGCAGTCTGGCGTGCTTCTCCCGCCCCTCGCAGTGAATAGACTCCAAATAGGCTTCTTCATCCGCAAAATGGTTCATGGCATGGGACTTGAAGAATTTAACGCCTTCCTGGCAGGCCCATTGACGCTGTTTTTCCTCTTCTTTCAGGCTAAAAAGCTTGTTGATAATCCGGAACAACTGCTGATGTTCCTTGTCAATTTGGGGTACCCCGATGTTGTACTCCTCCAGCCAAGCAAATTGGCTTTCCATAGTAGAACCTCCCTTGCCACAGGAAAACCCTGGCATCTTGATACTAATTTTTTATATTATACAACAGTTGTGTAGAAAATGCAATCTCAAATACTATAAAAATATCACAATTTTTCGAATGAACATCCTAAAAAAATATAAGCGGCTTTTTCCTCTCCGAGCCCGCAGGACGAATGTCCCTGCTCCATGGTGATATAGCGTAGAATGTTCCGAAAATCCTGTGTTTAGGCAGGGAAAGGATAGTCCGGAGGACAAAAAAGTGACCCCCATCCGAAGGATGGCAGGTCACTTTTTTCTATGGCGTAGGCTAAGTGTTAGTGCCCTACACAGGCTAAATCACATTGCCCTACGACAGGAGTACAAGACTTCACAGAAGGTCTTGAGGTCCACCCCGTCATATTATCTAATTTAGCACTACATTTAAGCCTGAGTTTATCAAACAATACGCTTTGCAATAATTCTCTCAAAAGCATGTTCGTGATGGATGTTACCAGGATGTGAATCCGTAAAAGTTCCCTCAAGATGATGAATGATTTCCCAATCTTTGTATTTTTCTGGTAATTCGCCAACGTCAAAAAGACTGTGTGTATAGGGTGCATTGTCGGGAGTTGCAGGCAGGCGGTTTGTAAAGATTCCTATGACATTGTAACCTCCTATCTTTGTGCTGCCCTGCATCTCCGTAATAAATTTATCTCTTACATCTTTATAGGGTAAATGTAGCACACCATGAGATAAGATTACATCGTATTCTTTCTCAAAGAGGAACTTTTCTAAATCACAGCAAAAATAATTGATCTTAACACCCATTTGCTTGGAAATCTTTTTTGCCTTTTCAATGCCATTTTCAGAAATATCAAATGCATCTACTTTATTTCCTAACTTAGCCATAAAAATAGAATTTCTCCCTTCCCCACATCCAACATCTAATACTTGAGCGTTTTGGGGAAATATCTTGTAGAACTCGTTCACATCCATAGTAGGCCCTTTAGAAAAAGTAGAGACCTCCATATCAGCATAAAGCTGTTCCCAAAATGGTTTTTCTTGCATCTTATATCCCTCCTTATATTCTGTCCATCACGTTATACATCCTAAATAATATCACATCCTGCTGCAACTTAACAAAATTTTATTTTATACTGCTACTTCTTAACTTCACTGTTTAACTAAAAATATAGGGCATAGCAACACTGCCATACCCTATATTTTTTATCGTCCCAACGATTTTTCTATCTTCTGTTCTGCGCTTTCAGGTCATTCCGCCTCTCATACAGGCTAAATCACAATGCCCTACGACAATAAGATTTCCGGATTATTTCTGCTTGATAGCCGCCTGTGCTGCAGCCAGTCTTGCGATCGGCACGCGGAACGGTGAGCAGGAAACATAGGTCAGGCCTGCTTTATGGCAGAACTCAACCGAGCTCGGGTCGCCGCCATGTTCGCCGCAGATCCCCAGCTTGATGTCGGGGCGGGTCTTTTTACCCAGATCTGCCGCCATCTGAACCAGTTTGCCAACGCCTTTCTGATCCAGCCGTGCAAACGGATCGTTCTCGTAGATCTTCTTCTCGTAGTAAGAGCCCAGGAATGCGCCAGCGTCGTCGCGGCTGAAGCCAAAGGTCATCTGGGTCAGGTCGTTGGTACCGAAGGAGAAGAATTCTGCCTCGGTTGCGATTTCATCCGCCGTCAGCGCCGCACGCGGGATCTCGATCATGGTGCCGACTTTGTAGTGCAGTTCACAGCCGCTCTTTTCGATCACTGCATCCGCCGTCTTGGTAACGACCGATTTAACGAACTGGAGCTCCTTGATCTCGCCAACCAACGGGATCATAATCTCCGGAACAATAGCCCAATCCGGATGCGCCTTCTTCACGTTGATTGCCGCTTCGATAACAGCGGTAGTCTGCATCTCGGCAATTTCCGGATAGGAAACAGCCAGACGGCAGCCGCGATGGCCCATCATCGGGTTAAACTCGTGGAGGGAATCAATCTTGTCTTTCAGCTTCTGTGCGTCGAGCTTCATCTCGGCAGCCAGTGCCTGGATATCCTCCTCAGCAGTCGGGAGGAACTCATGCAGCGGCGGATCCAGGAAACGGATCGTAACCGGATGGCCGCCCATTGCCTCATAGAGAGCCTCGAAATCGCTTCTCTGCATCGGCAGGAGTTTTGCCAAAGCAACACGGCGCTGTTCCTCGGTATCCGAAACGATCATCTCGCGCATTGCCGGGATACGGTCGGAATCAAAGAACATATGCTCAGTACGGCAGAGACCGATACCCTCTGCGCCGAAGGTAGCCGCCTGTTTTGCGTCATTCGGAGTATCTGCATTGGTGCGAACCTGAAGCACACGATATTTATCTGCCAGCTCCATGATCCGGCCGAATTCGCCGCCGATAGAAGCCGGTACAGTCGGGATTGCTTCCCCATAAATGTTGCCGGTGGAGCCGTCCAGGGAGATGTAATCCCCTTCATGGTACTCTTTCCCAGCCAGGGTAAAGGTCTTCGCTTCTTCGTTCATCGCGATCTCGCCGCAGCCGGATACACAGCAGGTACCCATACCGCGTGCAACTACCGCTGCGTGGGAGGTCATACCGCCGCGAACAGTCAGGATACCCTCAGCCACATGCATCCCTTCGATATCCTCCGGAGAGGTTTCCAGACGAACGAGAACGACTTTCTCGCCTTTCTCCGCCCAAGCTACCGCGTCTTCTGCAGAGAACACAATCTTGCCGCAGGCTGCGCCCGGGGAAGCCGGCAGTGCACTGCCGATGGGGGAAGCTGCTTTCAGTGCTTTTGCGTCGAACTGCGGGTGCAGCAGCGCGTCAAGCTGTTTCGGGTCGATCATCTTGATGGCTTCCTCTTCCGAAATCATGCCTTCGTCCAGCAGGTCGCAGGCAATCTTCAGCGCAGCGGCAGCGGTTCTCTTACCGTTACGGGTCTGGAGCATATAGAGCTTCTTGTCCTGGATGGTGAACTCCATATCCTGCATATCCCGGTAGTGGTTCTCCAGCCGGCCGCAGATTTCAACAAACTGTGCGTAAACTTCCGGCATAACCTCTGCCAGCTGTGCAATCGGCTGCGGGGTGCGGACGCCGGCAACAACGTCTTCGCCCTGCGCGTTCATCAGGAATTCGCCCATCAGTTTCTTCTCGCCGGTAGCCGGGTCGCGGGTGAAGGCAACGCCGGTGCCCGAGGTATCGCCCATGTTGCCGAACGCCATCATCTGGACGTTAACCGCAGTACCCCAGGAATACGGGATCTCGTTCTGCATCCGGTAGAAGTTCGCACGCGGGTTGTCCCAGGAACGGAATACCGCTTTTACTGCGCCCATCAGCTGCTCTTTAGGGTCGGAGGGGAAGTCCGCACCGATTTTTTCCTTATATTCTGCTTTGAACTGCTCAGCCAGCTCTTTGAGATCCTCGGCGGTCAGGTCAACGTCCTGGGTAACGCCTTTTTTCTCTTTCATCTCGTCGATGAGCTCTTCAAAGTATTTTTTGCCGACTTCCATAACAACGTCGGAATACATCTGGATAAAACGGCGATAGCAGTCCCATGCCCATCTCGGATTGCCGGATTTTGCGGCCAGAACTTCGACAACCTCTTCGTTCAAACCGAGGTTCAGAATGGTATCCATCATACCAGGCATGGAAGCCCGTGCGCCGGAACGAACCGAAACCAGCAGGGGGTTTTCTTTATCGCCGAATTTCATGCCGGTGATCTCTTCCATCTTAGTGATGTTTTCCATGATCTCCGCCATGATCTCATCGTTGATTTTGCGGCCATCCTCATAGTATTGGGTGCAGGCTTCCGTAGTGATGGTGAAGCCCTGCGGAACCGGCATGCCGAGATTGGTCATTTCAGCAAGGTTTGCCCCTTTGCCGCCCAGCAGTTCGCGCATGGTTCCGTTTCCTTCAGAGAAAAGATAAACGAATTTTTTGCTCACTTTTAATCTCCTCCATTTTGTTGATTCGGTGAAAGTTTCCTCTTCCGTCTGAACTTTTTCGAGCCTTTTTGCGGTTAAGAAACCAACCGCTTGCGGAGATACCACAAGCTCTGTTTTTTATTATAGCAAAACCGATAAAAAATTGCTATAATAAAGCTGAAAATAATTGCCAAAAGCTGAAAATTTCGCGTTTCTACACAAAGAAAGATCGGCGGACTTGCAATCAAAAGGTAGAATTGTAATAATATAAGGTAAATAACCAGGCTGAAGCTCCTTTCCAAGCACCCTCTTCAGGAGAATTCCAGCAAGAGTCCCGACCGCATTTTTCGCGGTTTTTCAAGAATCCGCCGGATCAGCCGAAATCTGTATCAGACGGAGTATCATCAGCCATTCATTATGAAAATGAAATTTCGGGAGGAATCGAGAATGAAACAGACCACAGTGATTATTACGGCTCCCAAACGGGAACACCGGGTCTTTCCCGGCCGGCCGAACGGACAGGCGGAAGTACTTTTTGAACCAATTGCAGAGCGGGCCGCCGCCCTCTGCCGGGAAGCCGGAATCGGCCGGACGGCGCTGCTGGCGGAAGAAGATCTGGAGCTGCCGGGGGCCGAGAAGCTTTCTGCCGAAGCGCTGTCGAACTGGCTGCGGATGCTGCCGGGTGAAGTTTTCATCCTTCCGACAGAACTGGCGCTGATCCAGCCGGAAACAGTCCGGCGCTCGCTGGAGCTTTACCGCCAGGAGAAAAAAGCCTGTGTTTGGATCGGGGAAGGCCCCGGCCCGGCCTGCTGGGCGGATCCGGTACGGCTGGCAGCGGATCTGGAGACCGGAAGCCCCGCAGAGCTGGAGCAGGCAGCCCAGCGGATGGAGGGCGGTATCTCGATGTCCCCGGTCCATCCGGGAGAGCTTTCCTGGATCGATTCCCCCTCTGCCCTGCTCTTTGCCAATGAAACAGCCAAGGGCTTCAAAATCGCCCGCCTGCTGGAAAAAGGCGTGCTCTTCCTGGGACTGGACGGGGTCTTCATCAGCCGGGACGCCGAAATTGAAGCCGGTACCACCATCCTTCCCGGAACGATCCTGAAAAGGGGTGTGCGGATTGGGGCGAACTGCGTCATTGGCCCCAATACCCTGCTGGAACAGACGGAAGTGGGAAATTCCAGCAGGATCAATGCTTCTCAAAGCTACCAGTCCTGGATCGGAAACGGGGTTTCCATCGGGCCGTTCTGCCATATCCGTCCCAACAGCCGGATTCTGGACGGGGTGCATATCGGCGACTTTGTGGAAGTCAAAAATTCGGTGGTTGGGGAGGAAACCCATATCTCCCACCTGACCTATGTGGGGGACAGCGATGTTGGGAAAGGTGTCAATTTTGGCTGTGGATGCGTAACGGTAAATTACAACGGACAGGAGAAGAACCGATGCCGGATCGGCGACCATGCGTTCATCGGATGTAATACCAATCTGGTAGCACCCGTGACCATCGGAGACTATGGATATACCGCTGCCGGTTCCACCATTACAGACGACCTTCCGGAAGGCAGTATGGGCATCGCGCGGGCCAGACAGGTCAACAAGCCGGGCTGGAATGAAGGCGGCAGGCGGCTGAAAAAGAAATGACGGCCTGTTTTCCCTCCTGCGGGAATAAGCGTTAATTTTTATATTTTAGGCATAAACAGAAATAAAGTTCCAGCTTGTTTTGTGGAATTGTAATAAATCGCCCTTGACTTTTCGGGAAAATTGCCGCATAATAAAATTAGATCCTGCAATAGGAAAAACCAAAAGATCGGAGTGACAGGAATGAAGAAAACCATTATCACCATCAGCCGGGAATATGGAAGCGGCGGGCGGGAAATCGGACGAAAGCTGGCTTCCAAGCTGGGCATCCCCTTCTATGATAACGAACTGATTACGATCGCCGCCAAAAAAAGCGGCTTTGCAGAGGAAATGTTCCAACAGGCCGATCTGAAACCAACGGGCAGCCTGTTGTACACCCTGTCTCTCTTTGGCGGCGGCGGAGCTGGATTCGACCTGCCTTTAAGCGATAAAATCTACCTGGTCCAGTCAGATATTATCAAGGAAGTAGCCGCGCAGGGAAGCTGTGTAATTGTTGGGCGGTGTGCGGACTATGTGCTCCGGGAAAATCCCAGCTTGGTCCGAATTTTTGTCCATGCAGATCTGCAGAGCCGGATTGAACGTTCTATTCGGGTCAACGAACTGGACGAGGATAAAGCTAAGGAAAAGCTTCTTCGGATCGACAAGCGGCGTTCTTCCTACTACAACTATTATACAAATCAGCGATGGGGCAAGGCGGAACATTTTGACCTTTCGATCAACAGCGCCAAGCTCGGTGTTGACGGGGCGGTGGAAGTGCTGGAAACTTACATCCGCGCCACAAACAGGGAATCCGCTGAAACCCTATAAAGTTCCTGCGGGCCGCTATGAGCTAACTGCTGGAAAGAGGTTCGTTACCCCTGAAAATAAACAGTTAAAACGGTACAGCCCTAAAATAAGGGCTGTACCGTTTTAACTTTATACGGGAGGCAGATTATGACAGATAAAAATATTATCTTTGATTCCAATCCATGCTCCCCGTGCGGGGAGCGACTTGACTTGCTCCACGACAGCTTAAGTTCGATTGCATTTCAATCCACGCTCCCCGTGCGGGGAGCGACCCACCAAACTACGACAGCTACCAACCCCGCCAGCAGATTTCAATCCACGCTCCCCGTGCGGGGAGCGACGACAAACGTTCTTTTCAGTGGGGGGGGTGGAATTGGAATTTCAATCCACGCTCCCCGTGCGGGGAGCGACCGTGCGCCAGAAAACCTATACAGAGCGAGTAGTCGTTATTTCAATCCACGCTCCCCGTGCGGGGAGCGACACCCAGTTCCAGGGGCAGGTTTCCCGGACTGCGATATTTCAATCCACGCTCCCCGTGCGGGGAGCGACTAGGCCCTACGCTTTACCGGGACGCGGTATACGTATTTCAATCCACGCTCCCCGTGCGGGGAGCGACCGGTCAACGTCAAAAACGCGGAGACGGTCAACGTTATTTCAATCCACGCTCCCCGTGCGGGGAGCGACAAAACGTTTATCGGCATGATGCGCTACTTCTTCGAATTTCAATCCACGCTCCCCGTGCGGGGAGCGACTTTATCGAAACAATTATACTATAATACAGACAGCAAATTTCAATCCACGCTCCCCGTGCGGGGAGCGACTAATAATTCTGAGTTCGGGAAAATTCGCACAATCATTTCAATCCACGCTCCCCGTGCGGGGAGCGACCTGAAAACCGCCTGGCGGAGCTAAGCGAGCTAGGTGTATTTCAATCCACGCTCCCCGTGCGGGGAGCGACCGAGCCAGACTCCATCCCGGATTCTGACCAGGAAATTTCAATCCACGCTCCCCGTGCGGGGAGCGACAATTGTGTTGCTGGAAATGCGAGTGCGACTGGGATATTTCAATCCACGCTCCCCGTGCGGGGAGCGACGCGAGAACAGCCAGT
>CANSRB010000074.1 GCA_947649285.1 uncultured Clostridia bacterium | reverse complement strand
ATACCACTGCATGATAAAGCCTTCCGGCTTATTTTTCTGGATATAGTCCAGCATCGCGCGAAGCTTATTTGCTAATTCCTGAGTAACATTACTCTCCTCATTGATGAAAAAGCCTTCGAAGCCATAGTAATCCGCGATTTCGAACAGCTTATCCGCAACGATAAAATTCCCGTTTTCATCCTGTTCGGTGAACTGCTCCATCGCTACCTTGGTATATTCCGAATCTCCCCAAGGGAAAAAGATAGTGCCAGTAACGGCAACGCCGTTGCGGTGTGCCGCATCAATATGCTCTGGAGACGGGATCGCGATCGGGCCTTTGCCGGAGGAGCCGCCCCAGTAGTTCATGACATCAACATACTGGTAGTTGGTGAAGGCATACGCATTAACGCTGTCGCCGCCCTGGGATTTACCCGTGGAAACGTCCGTATTGGTCATAGCCAAGCTGACAACCTTCGCTTCGGTGGAAGCGGTGTTGTTGACCAGCGGGCCGGTGATGCGTTCCTTGAGCGGTACGCGGGAACGGTTGTAACGGGCGTCCGGATCGTTGCTCGGGCTCCAGTTTTTCAGCTCGTCCACCTGTACATTAGTACCGAAAGGCTGTAAGCTTTCTTTTCGATAATGGGGTTCATTCGGATAGGGCCTGCTTGGCGGTACAGAGATCGCATGGGCAGTAAAGCCGTTTCCGAAGGAGAGCGAAGTGAATACCATCGCAGCGGATAATACTGCGGTGATACCCCTCCGTATCATTGACTTTGGCATAGTGTTGTCCTCCTTCAATGAAAAAGTCAAAGATAAAATGAGTTATGGGATAATAATACAATATTATCATTTGTTTGTCAACAGAGGTACTGCAAATAATACAATATTATCATTTGTTTACTGTTCTATTCCGCAGTTTTATATCAGCTAATTCGATAAAATAGGAATAAAACATTCTTTATTCTGTTGAAAATTTATCAATTTTATCAATATATAGATTGACAAGCAGGCGATAATATTGTATTATTATTCGCAGCTTAAATACAAAAGACCCTGCTGGCCGTTCCGCATCCTTTGCGAATTGCCAATAGGGTCTTTCTTTTCTGATTATTTTTCTTCAGGATAACCGCACAGCCGGCCTCCAGCCATCAGGACACCTGTTCGAACTGGCTGTTATACAGCTCTGCATAAAAGCCACCCTTCTCCAGCAGGTCGTGATGGCTGCCGCTTTCGATAATATCGCCGTCCTTCATGACCAGGATCAAATCTGCATTTTTAATAGTAGAAAGCCGGTGCGCAATGACAAAGGAAGTCCGTCCTTTGGTCAGGCGGTCCATGGCGTTCTGTACCAGAACCTCCGTCCGGGTATCCACCGAGCTGGTCGCTTCATCCAGGATCAGCAGGGGGGCATTTTCGATCATCGCCCGCGCGATGGTCAGCAGCTGTTTCTGCCCGGCGGATAAGCTGGCCTTATCATTCAGGACGGTATCATACCCATGGGGCAGCGTCTTGATAAAATGATGCATCCCAACCGCTTTGCAGGCCCGCACGACCTCTTCATCCGAAACATCCTGTTTGCTGTACACCACATTTTCCCGGATCGTGCCCTCGAAAAGCCAGGTATCCTGGAGCACCATGCAGAACAAATCGTGGACATTTTCGCGGGTCAGTTCCTGAATCGGGATGCCGTCAATCAGGATCTGGCCTTCGTTCACCTCATAAAATCGCATTAACAGGTTGACAATAGTGGTTTTCCCGGCGCCGGTCGGGCCGACAATGGCCACCTTCTGCCCGGCCCGGATGTCAGCAGAAAAATGATGGATGATCGTTTTTTCTGGATCATAGCCAAACCGGATATTCCGGAAGGACACATTCCCTTCCGCGGTTTCCAGCCGGCGGGAGACCCCGCTTTCATCGGAAAGCTCGGGTTGGTTCAGGAAATCGAACACCCGCTCCGAAGCTGCCGCCGTAGACTGAAGGCTGGTTGCCGCCTGCGCGATCTGAGCCAGCGGCTGGGTAAACAGCCGGATATAGACCATAAACGCTACAATAACTCCAAAGGTAATGCTGTCGTTCATCACTAGTACGGCGCCTGCAATACAGACTGCTACGTAGCCAAAATTCCCGATAAATCCCATCAGCGGCTGCATCAAGCCGGAAAAGAACTGGGACTTCCAATTGCTTTCATACAGGGAATCGTTGATCCGGTCGAAGGTTTCCCGAGCCTCCTTTTCGCCGTTGTAGGCCTTGACGATCGAATGCCCGGAATAGATCTCCTCAATATGGCCGTTCATATCCCCCAGCCCCTGCTGAAGCCGGACGAAATATTTCTGGGATTTCCCCATAATCACACTCATCAGGAAAAAACCGATCAACGTGGAGCCGACCGCTACCAACGCCATCACCGCGTTGCTCACAAACATGAGGAGCAGCGTCCCGACAAACATGACTACCGCCGTGGCAAGCTGGCTGATGCTCTGGTTCAGGTTCTGGCTGACGGAGTCCACATCGTTCGTCACCCGGCTGAGGATATCGCCATGGGTAGTCCCATCAAAATATTTCAGAGGCATCCGGTTGATCTTCTCCGAAATCGACGTCCGCATCTGCTTCGAAAGCTTCTGCGTCACCGAGGTCATCATCCAGCCTTGGGCAAAGGTCAGCAGCGCGCCAATCAAATAAAGCCCTACCAGGAACAGGCAGATCGAAACAATCTGCTCCAGGTCCATCCGGCCGCCCAGCCCTTCGCCGATCAGGTCGGTAATCCGGCTGAGCTGGTCGGGCCCGGCCAGGGTCGTAAGAGTCCCGGCAACGGCAAAGATCAGCGCCAGCACCAGCGCCGGCAGGTAAGGCCGGCAAAACCGGATCAACCTCCCCCAAGAAGCTTTGAAATCCCGGGGTTTTTCAGCAATTTGAGGCCCGGGGCCCATCGGCCGCCCCATCGGACGTTTGGTTTGAATCTTACTCATGCGCCAAGTTCCTCCTTGCTTAACTGGGAATACGCAATCTCCCGATAGACTTCACAGCTTTCCATCAACTCCTCATGTTTGCCAGAGCCGACCATCCGCCCCTCATCCAATACGATAATCTGGTCTGCGTCTTTGATCGTCCCGATCCGCTGGGCGACGATCAGGCTGGTTACGCCAGCGGTTTCCCGCTTCAAGGCCGCGCGAAGGCTCCGGTCGGTTTTATAATCCAATGCGGAGAAGGAATCGTCGAAAATATAGATTTCCGGCTTCCGGCAGACCGCCCGCGCAATGGAAAGCCGCTGCTTCTGACCGCCGGACACATTGGTGCCGCCCTGCGCGATCGCGGACTGATATCCGTCCTCCATTTTTTCCACGAAGTCCGCGCCCTGCGCAATCCGGACGGCGTCTCGGATATCCTCTTCACTCGGCTCCTCCCGGCCGCTGCTCCCGTAAGCCACGTTGCTGGAAACCGTCCCGCTGAACATTACAGCCTTCTGGGAAACATAGCCCAGCTTGTTGTGCAGCGCCTCCTGAGTGTATTCCCGCACATCCACGCCATCCACCAGAACCTGGCCCTCGGCTGCGTCATAGAAACGCGGGACCAGATTGACCAGCGTGCTCTTGCCGCTGCCGGTAGAGCCGATAAACGCCACCGTTTCACCCTTTTTCGCTTTAAAGCTGATATTCTCCAGCACATATTCCTCCGCATCCGGATACTTGAAGCTGACGCTGCGGAACTCTACCTCACCGGTACGGCCCTTGGGAGAATCTGTCCGGGTTCCATCCAGAATCTTCGGCGAAGTATCCAACACCTCGCGGATCCGACGCGCGGAAACCAGCGCCCGAGGAAGCATGATGAAAATCATCATCAGCATCATAAAGGACATCACGACCTGCATTGCATAAGAAGTAAAGACCACCATATCCGAAAAAAGAGGGATTTTATCCGGGCCGGCCGCCGCATCAATCAAGCAGGCCCCGATCCAGTAGATCCCCAGGGTCAGGCCATTCATGATAATCCGCATCCCAGGGTTCATGACATTCATCGCCTGGTGTGCCTCCAGGGTAGTACGGGTTAATTCACTGTTGGCCTGTTCAAACTTGGCTTCCTGATAGCCTTCCGCATTGTAGGCCCGGACGACCCGGATCCCAGTCAGGTTTTCTCGGGTGACCCGGTTGAGGTTATCCGTCAGGCCCTGGATCCGCTTAAAACGCGGCAGGGCGTAAAGCATCAGGAATAGGATCATCAGCACCAGGAACAGTACCGCCCCGCCGGTCAACGCTGACCACTGCCAGCTTTTCCCGGCGATTTTCAGCACCGCCCAAACCGCCATCACCGGCGCTTTGATCATCACCTGCAAGCCCATCGCGACCAGCATCTGAATCTGAGTGATATCGTTAGTGGAGCGGGTAATCAGACTGTCTGTGGAGAAGCCGTTGATCTCCTCCATGGAAAAAGCCCCTACCTTATCGAAAATCTCCGTCCGGAGCCGGTGAGTAAAACGGGAAGCCACCTTCGCCGCAAAATACCCGATAATCACCGAAGTCGCCACGCTCCCCAACGCACAGAGCAGCATTTTTCCGCCCTCCAGCCAGACATCGCCCATCGCGCTGCCCGGCGTCTGCACCAGCTCGGTTACGCGGGACATATAATCCGGAATTTTCAGCTCCAGCCAGACCTGCGCGATCATGAATACGGCGCTCAGCCCAACCATCACCCACTCCCGGGATTTTAAGTGTTTCAATAATTTAAGCATCGGTTTGATCCTCTCCTTCTAACCTAGATTGCAGTTCCTCCGCTGCCTGCTGTTTCAGGATAGCCGTCATCCGCTTGGTAATCCGCAGGTATTCCCGGGCGTCTCTCTCCCCGAGGATGCGGAGCACGCCCCCGATATATTCGTGGACCTCCCGGCGGGAAGCCTCCAGCTCCGCGCGGCCCTGCTCCGTCAGCCGAACCCAGATTTTGCGCCGGTCCTTCGGATGGATCTGACGTTCCACCCAGCCTTTTTCTTCCAGCCGGTTCAGGACAGCCGCCACCCGGGCGCTGCTCATCTCCAAACTGGCGCTGATCTGTCCGGGAAGCTGAGGGATTTCCTGATCCATCAGGAAATTCATGGTTTGCAGCTCCCCATGCGAAAACCGGCGTACATCCTGCCGTTTCGGATCGCTTTTCAGCATCTGTATCATGGCCTGGATAATCTCCTCGGCTAACTGCACTTCATCCATTCGGCACACCCTTTCTTTATACAGCCAAGACTCCAGCCCCTGCTCAGGAGGGCTTTGGTCTCAATAAAATAGCTAACAGGCAGAGATATTTTGCCTGTTAGCTATTTTACGGGATTTTTTTGAATATTTTTTCAGCCTCTTATGAATAAAACGGAAACAATTTCCGGAGGTTGGTTCATATTTCCGGCTGAACCCCAGCGCCCACCTGCTCTAAAGCACGCCGGACATATTCGGCATCGGTCAGGCAGGGAACATACTCCCGGCCGATCTTCTGCCGGGTTTCATTCCCTTTTCCGGTAATCAGAATAATGCTTCCTGGTGCGGAATCCCGGATCGCCGCAGTAATGGCCTCCCCGCGGTCGTCGATCAGGAACCGCTCGCATTCAAACGAGGCGGCGTGCTGTTCGATCTCCCGGCTGATATCCCGCACCGCTTCCGACCCGGGATCCTCCATCGTCAGATAGATCCGGTCCGAATGCTGCCCAGCCAGCTCCCCCAGCTCCTTCCGGCGGTTATACGCCTTCCCGCCCGGACAGCCGAACACCGTGATGACCTGCCGGCCGGGATATTCCTGCTGAACCGATTCATACAGCTTCTGGAAGCTGAGTTTGTTATGCGCATAGTCCACAATCACTACCCGAGAGCCGTCCTCTGAAGCAAAACGCTCCATCCGGCCGCTGGAACGGGCTTTCCGCAGCCCCTCCTGCATCGCGCGCACGGGTATACCGTACCGGGTGCAGACTGCGATTGCCGCCAAGGCGTTCTCCACGTTAAACAATCCCGGCATAGTCAGGACAAATTCTTCGTCAAAGTCCGCCGTCCGGACCTTGAAATGGGTATCCTCCCCGACTTTCTGCACATCATAGCCGCAGACATCCGCTCCCTCATACAGCCCGAAGGTAAGGAGCTTCCGGCTGGCGCGGGCCGCATCCAGCACCCGGCGGGCATGGTCGGAATTCAGGTTGACCACCGCTGTACCCGCCTGGGCAAAAATTTTCAGCTTAGCGCCGAAATAATCTTCAAAGTCGCTGTGCTCCGCCGGGGAGATATGATCCTCCGAAATGTTCAAAAACACCGCTGTTTCAAACTCCACCCCCAGCACCCGGTCATACTTCAGCGCCTGTGAGGAAACTTCCATCTCCAGATAGCGGATCCCCGCCTTTACCGCATTTGCAAAATGCTGATGAAGCTCAAAGGCCTCCGGCGTGGTCAGATGGGATTCCTCGAAGATTTTCCCGTCATAGGTATCAATGGAAGAGATAATCCCGGAGGGCTTTTGAAAGCAGGACTGGAGGTATTCGTCCAGGATATATTTCAGATAATACGCCGTGGTGGATTTCCCCTTTGTCCCGGTAATCCCGATCAGGTGGAGCTTCCGGAACGCGTAATCCGTATGGAACGCCGCGATCAGCGCCATGGATTTCCGCACATCCCGGACCCGCAGGAGGCTGACCGGACGATCGAAGGCATAGTCCGTCTCGCTGAGATAGCAGACCGCACCCCGGCGGACGGCTTCCTTGAGGTATTCCACCTGGAACGCCGCCCCCTTGCAGGCAAACAGCGTCATCGGGCGGACATCCCGGGAATCATACGTAATGTGGAAAATCGGCTGCTCTTCGTCATAAATCCGAGCTTCCAAAAGCTGCCCGGCGTCCGCCAGCAGATCCAGATAAGCCGTCAAGGGTTTTGTTTTCATCATAAAGTCCTCCATAAGCGATGCCGTCCATTGTCCCGCCGCCTTTGGGACGACTGCGGGTATTCTATATTCTATCGTCCATACACTTGAAAAATACCGCCTTCGGTCAGGTCTTTGCGAAGTCAGGCAATTTTATTGTAGCACAAACCAGCCGGTTTGTGAAGCCGCCCGATGGGAACACCCAAGGCTGTCTCATAAAAAAGGATCCAGCTTTCCAGCGCACCTACCCCCGAGCGGACGGGACGTTCCTCCGGCTCCGACCGGGGCGGCCCGGCCGCAGAGAAGCCGCCCCACTGTCCACCATGTGGGGGTTCCCAGGGGGATCCCACCCTGGGCGGTTTTCTTTTGCCTCCTTTTCTTTGATCAATCAAAGAAAAGGAGGTGCCCCGCCTTGTCGAACGAAAAGTATTTACTTCCCCAGCCAGCAATGCTATAATAAAATTCATATGGGAACCCGTTGGAAACAGCCGGGCTTTCCGCTGAACCAAGCCATACACAGGGCGGTCAATACCTATTATTCCCTGTTTTCGAATCAATTATCAGCCGTCTTCGGCTTTATGGGAGGATATCATGTTTGAACTGATTGGATGCCCGATGCACTGCGGTGTGCCGGATATCGGAAAGGGGCTGTGCGAAGGGACCGATACCCTGAACCGGCTTTTCCCGGAGCTCCGGATCCGGAAAATCCCGGAAATTCTTTGCGACGAAGGGGCAGAACGCCCCAATCTTAAAATGCTCCAGAGCGTCATTGCAACCTGTGAAGCCATCGCCCGGGAGGAAAACGCGGTCAAACAAAGAGGGAACATCCCGGTCTTTATCGGCGGGGACCATGCCTGCGGGCTTGGTACGGTGGGAGGTTCCGCCGCAACGGAGGAACGGTTGGGCCTGATCTGGGTGGACGCCCATTCCGACATCAATACCGACGCTTCCACCATTTCGGGCCGGATCCATGGGATGCCGGTTTCCGCGCTGATGGGCTATGGGGAACCCAGCCTCTGCTCGATTTTCGGGGAAGAGCCCAAGATCCTGCCCCAGGATGTGGTGCTGTTCGGCGTGCGGGATATGGACCCGCTGGAGGTGGAAATTGTGGAGCGGCTCAACATTGCCTGCTATTCTTATGAAGAAATCCAAGCGAACGGCCTAGCCGCTTCGCTGGAAAAGGCTGTCCGTCACTTCCGGCATACCAGCCGCCTGCATATCAGCTTTGATCTGGACGCCATGGATCCCGAGCAGATCCCCGGCGTCACCGTACCGGTTCCCTCCGGATTTTCAGAAGAAGATATTTTTTCGATCTTCGGCTACCTGCTGGGGCACTGCAACGTGGCCTCTATGGACATTGTCGAATTCAACCCCCTGAACGATATTGAAAACCGCACGGCGGATTTTGTCCGCCGCCTGATCCATAAAATCTGCAAAGCATAAGGAGATTATCATGACAGACTATCCCTTCCTTCCGGTTTTGCTGGGCAGCGACGCCAACGTCTACGGGATGGCGCGTTCCTTTCACGAGGCTTACGGCCTGCGCTCCCTGGCGGTAAGCAAAACCATCTTCACCGCCACGGCGGACAGCAAAATCATCGACTTTACCCTGGAGCCGGACCTGGAAAACCCGGATACCTTCCTGGCCTCCCTGATCGGCCTGAAAAAACGGTACCCGGATAAGACGCTTCTGCTGGTTCCCTGCAGCGACGGCTATATGAAGCTGCTGGTGCAGTTCCAGGAAGAGCTCCGTCCTTATTTCGCGTTCAACTGCCCCACCCTGGAAAACCTCCAGCGGCTGACTCTGAAAGAAAATTTTTACGCAGTATGCGGTGAATTCGGATTCTCCTACCCGCAGACCGACGTTGTCACCCCTCAGAATTATCAGACAGTGCCCCTGCAAATCCCCTTCCCGCGGATCATCAAAGCGTCCAACTCGGTGGAATACTGGAAGTGTAGCTTCCCCGGGAAACGGAAGGTTTTTGTAGCCCAGGATCAGGAGGAATACGATAAAATCCTCCGCCTGATTTATTCTTCCAGCTATCAGGACCACCTGACCATCCAGGAGTTTATCCCCGGGGACGACAGCTTTATGCGGGTCTTGAACTGCTACTGCGGCCGGGACGGGAAAGTCCGGCTGATGGCGCTCGGGCATCCCCTGCTGGAGGACCATACCCCCGGCGGGATCGGCAATTATGTGGCAATCATCAGCGATTTCGACCCGGACCTGCTGGAGCAGTTCCGGAATTTCCTGGAAACGATCGGCTGGACCGGGTTTGCCAACTTCGACATGAAATATGATGAGCGGGACGGGCAGTATAAGCTCTTTGAAACCAATCCCCGGCAGGGGCGCTCCAGCTATTATGTGACCGCTGCGGGCTGCAATCTGGCCCAGTGGCTCGCGGAGGATGTGATTTTCCACAAGGAGCAGCCCCTGACCATTCAGGAAAAGGAGCATCTCTGGCTTCAGGTGCCCAAGGG
>CANSRB010000073.1 GCA_947649285.1 uncultured Clostridia bacterium | reverse complement strand
TTTTTGTGAATGATCCTTAGACAAGCGGCATAGCTCTTCAGCAGGGCTATGCCGCCTGTTATGTATAGCAAAAAAGCGGACTCGAAAAGAGTCCGCTTTTTTGCAATCAGTTCAGTTTTTAGGATAGAGGCTTATTTCCCCAGGATAATCGAAGTCAATTTTACCGGTTCCACGATCTCTCCGTCTTTATAAACGCGCATATTGCCGCTGGCAATTTCGTCAATCAGGATGACTTCATTATTATTGTAACCGAATTCGAATTTGATGTCATAAAGATCCAGGCCTTTCGTCGCCAAATCATCAGCGACCAGCTTGGTGATTTTCAACGTCTGTTCTTTCATGCTGGCGAACATTTCTTCACTCATAATTCCCAGCGCAGCCAGGCCTTCCGAGGTAATCAGCGGGTCGCCTTTTGCATCGTCTTTCAGGGTAGTTTCCACATAGCCGCCCTCTAAAACCGCACCGTCCTGGATATAATCGCCGTAACGGCGGATAAAGCTGCCGGTAGCTTTTAAGCGGCAGATGACCTCCAGCCCTTTGCCGAATACTTTTGCAGGCAGAACTTCCATCGTTGCTTCGTCGATATTGGCGCTGACATAATGGGTTTTCACACCGGCTTTTTTCAGCAGCTCGAAGAAATGAATGGAAGTTTCCAGATTTGCCTTACCGATGCCCTCAATGGTCAAGCCGACCGTATTTTCGCCCGGATCGAACACGCCGTCTTTTCCGGTGCAGTCATCTTTGAATTTCAGGAGTACGTTGCCGTTATCCAGTGAAAAAACATCTTTAGTTTTGCCTTCGTAAATCTTTTTCATCATTCATTTTCCTTTCTGAACGGGTTTCGGAGCCGGTGCGGAGGGGAAGGGGCTCCCTGAAAAATGTTTCCTTCTTAATCATTGCACAAAGCGGCGCAGGATGCAAGAATTTCTTCTTGGATTCCCTGCAATTTCGGCATACTCTCTAATTCTTTCCGATGAAAAAACAAAACCTTTTGCAGTTGAAGAACAGGATTGGCCGTGCTATAATAAGCACAGAGCGCTTATTATATGGATGGCCGGGGCGATCCGTTCGCGCAGGCTCACTGCCGCCCGAATGGCCGATTATACCATTCCGCGCGGAGCGCTTCATGCTATAATAACGGTAAGAATGTTGAGTCCTTTATTGGAAGAAGGGCTGTCGGAGGGATTGGGAATGAAGCGTTCAGGGGCAGCGTCTGGTATTTGGGAAGAAATCCGGCGGATTTTGCTGATCGTGCTGGCGTCTGTCGTCATGGCGGTCAATATGAAGAGTTTTGTCAGTGCGGGCGGGTTGTTTCCCGGCGGCTTCAATGGTCTGACGCTGCTGATTCAGCGGAGCGCAGAGCAGTTTTTCGGGATTGCACTGCCTTTTACGGTGATCAATCTGCTGTTGAATGCGATTCCCGCAGTCATCAGTTTTAAAACGATCGGGAAAAAGTTTACCCTGTATTCCTGCCTGATGATTATGCTGACCAGCATTTTTACGGATCTGATCCCTGGTTCTCCGCTGACGAACGACATTTTGCTGATTTGTATTTTCGGCGGGATTGTCAATGGGTTTGCCATCAGCCTTTGCCTGATGGGCCGTGCCACCAGCGGCGGTACTGATTTCATTGCGGTTTCACTTTCAGAGCGCCTGAATATAGACGCCTGGAATTATATTTTGCTTGGCAATGTGCTGATGCTGCTGGTCGCCGGTTTCCTGTTTGGATGGGACAAGGCGCTGTATTCGATTATTTTCCAGTTTGCTTCCACACAGATTGTGCAGGGGCTGAACCGGCGGTATAAAAAAAATACCCTGTTTATTATTTCGGAACATACCGAGGAAATCTACCGTGTGATTGTCGCGATTACCAATCACGGAGGGACCATGTTCAAGGGAACCGGGTTGTATGAAAATGAACCTCGGAATATGATTTACTCGGTTATTTCCAATGACGAAGTGAAGGAAGTGACTCGCCGCGTCCGTCAAATCGACCCAAAGGCCTTTATCAATGTGATCCGTACCGACCAGCTTTCCGGGCGTTTCTATCAGCGGCCAAATGATTAGGAGCCGTCTTTTTCAAAATAAAGCGGGGGTTTTGAAAAAAACGGGTATTTTTCCGTATACTAATGAGAAAAGGCTTGAGGAGGCTTATTTATGTGGAAAAGTCGTTTGTTCGGTATCCCGGGCATTGCATTGGGGTTGCTGCTGTTGGAGGAGGGGCAAGCCTCGGCGGGATCCCTGCTCCCGGCTGCGACAGTCAGCGCGCAGACGGGGGACAGCAACGCCCTTGCATTTATCGTAATTGCGGTTACTTTGGGTGTAGTGGCCCTTTTAGTGGGGGTACTGCTTTGGATGAAATGGAAGAATAAGTAATCAAGAGCACGTTTGCAGGGGGATTTCACTTAAGTGAAATCCCCCTGCAAACAGGAAGCTGTATGTCCCAAAATGACATAGGCGGGATACAACGATGTATCCTGTTAAATCCGTATATCCGTCCATACTTGAATGACAATACGAATAGGATTACAAACCGGAATTTGGAGGATGCAGCCCATGAAGATTAGAAAAGCAGCAGAACATGAGTTGTTGGAATTGTGGGGATATGAGAGTATTCATACTGCTTCTTCTAATGCCAAATTCTTTTGCGACAATATAAAAAGAGGGAACGCCGAATTTTGGACGCTCGACGATGACGGAGAACTGATTGGAGAGTTGTATGTTTTCTATGACCTTGAGGACAAAGATTTTGCAGATGGCAAAAGAACGGCATATCTTTGTGCATTTAGAATTCGAACAGATTTCCGTGGTCAGGGATTAGGGACAAAGCTGATCTGCCATGTGATGGAGCACATAAAGGATTTGGGATATCAAAGGATATCTATTGGCGTTGACGCTACAGATACGGCGAATATTCGTTTATATAAGCGGCTTGGCTTTACAATAAAGGTAAAAGAGTGTACAGAAGATCCCTGTGACAGAAATGAAAATATGCAGCCGAGATCCTGTCCTTGCTTTTGGCTGTTATATAAAAACCTGTATTCACAACCAGAAAACGCCATTTGACCAGGTCCCTTCCTGGCTATTGGACACAGGTTCTAAAGAAGTCTAAATCCTCTTGCCCGGCTAACTTTCGGTTTGTCAGAAGAATAGCAAAGTCAGACAACTAAAGGGCGGCAGCAAAGAGTGCCGCCGCCCCTTACATTGGAGCAGGTTTGAATTGGCGTCAGGCATCCTGTTTCAGGGTTTCGTTCTGTTTCAGGGCTTCGGCCTGTTCCAGGGATTTCATTTTCCGGAGCTCGGCCAGCGAGAAAGCCACAGCTAGAATTGCAGCGGTAAAATCTGAAATCGGGCCGGCGTACATCACGCCGTCAATCCCGAAAAACAGGGGAAGGATCAGCAGCAACGGCAAAAGGAAGAGGATCTGGCGGGTCAGTGACAGGATGATCCCTCGGGTGGCCTTCCCGATTGAGGTAAAAAAGTTTGCTGCAATCGGCTGGATAAAGTTAATGATCGTAAAGAAAAGGAAGATCCGGAAATAACGCTCTGCAAACTGGAAATATTCCGGGCTGCCCTCCCCGAACAGGCCGATGATCTGCCGGGGGAGAAGTTGGAAGCAGAGGAAAGCAAAAACGGAAATGATCGCGCCGGCACGGATAGCCAGCCAGTAGGTTTCCCGTACTCGCTGATACTTCCGGGCGCCGTAGTTGAAGCCGATGATTGGTTGAAGCCCTTGGGAAATACCGATCACCAGGGAAAAGAAAATCATCCCGACCTTTGCGATAATCCCAGAGCAGGCCAGCGGGATATCCCGCCCGTAAATGGAAAGCTCGCCGTAATGGGTCATGGTGTTGTTCATGACAATTTGAACCAGCATCATCGCCACCTGGTTAAAGCTGTTGGACGCGCCGAGAGCGGCAATTTTCAGGCTGTGCCGCAGGGTTGGGAAGAAATGCCGCGGGGTCAGGCGGACTGTTTTGAAGCGGAGCAGGTACCCCAGCGCCATCAGGGCGGAGACAATCTGCCCTGCTACGGTTGCCCAGGCGGCGCCGGCCATCCCAAGCTGGAACTGGAAAATCAGGACAGCGTCCAGCACGGTGTTGACAATAGCACCGGTAAGCATACAAAACATAGAATACCGTGGGCTTCCGTCCGCACGGACGAGGGCGCTGCCGCCGGTGGAAAAAATCAGAAAGGGGAACCCGATCGAGGTAATGCCTGTGTAAATGACTGCATAATCCATCACTTCTGCTTCCGCGCCGAACAGTGCCATCAGCGGATGAAGGAAAGCTTTTACAGCAATACAGAGGAAAATGCCGAATAATGCCAGCAGGGTTACTGCATTCCCCACATATTTAGCGCCGTTTTCCCGGTCTCCGGCTCCCATGGAGAGATTAAAATTTGCTGCGCCGCCTACCCCGAATAACAGCGCCAGTGCTGTGCAGAGGGTGCTGAGCGGGAAGGCAACATTGGTGGCGGCGTTGCCTAGCATTCCGACACTTTGGCCGATAAAAAACTGGTCTACAATATTATAAAGTGCGCTGACCAGCATGGAAATAATGCTGGGAACCGCATATTTTGCCAAAAGCCGGCCCACTTTTTCGGTGCCGAGCGGGTTTTCCTGTTTATTGATGACTGCTTGCATAGGGGGATGTCCTTTCTTTTTTTTGTTCTCTTTGACGATTGATCTGAAGTGCGGCGTTTGCCATTTGCTCCAGCTGGGCCATCAGACGCAGGGCTTCCGTCTCGTCAAAGGGGAGCCGCTGCATCATTTCAGACCACCAGCTTTCAATAGCATGACGGATTTCAGGTACCAGCTTTTTCCCTTTTGGCGTGAGAAAAAGCGCATAAGACCGCAGGTCTGTCTCGTCCCGCTTGCGTTCCAGAAAGCCTTCCTCCGCCAGTTTTTTGAGGCTCCGGGTTCCCAGTGCTTCATCAATGGCCAATGTTTCGCAAAGCCGCTTCTGGCTGACCCCTTCGTTCCGTGCGAGATAAAGCAGGAAGTTCACACCGGAGATACCCAGTGCGTCGGTTTGCAGGATCCGGCCCAGATATTTCTGCTCCTGCCGGTGCAGGATAGAAATGTATTTTCCCATAAGCGTAATCATTTTGTCCTCCAGAGCAATCGTTTGACTGCGGATAAAATACTTGACTTATCAATTATTTTACTCCGCTTTATCCATGTTGTCAAGCCGAACGGATCTTCTATGTTAAAAGCGAAAATGCAAGAAGAGAAGAATTAAAAACTTCTATAAGGAAAAACTTGAGTTCCTGCAAAAAGTGTGATACAATCAAAATAAGAAAGAATGGGGGTGCCTGCTGTGACAGATCATGCAATCCGAAGATATCTTGTAGAGAAGATTGCAAGCGGGGAAGAATCCTTTCGCTATCGAGATGAAGCTACACGCTTGGATACCAGCGAAGCCCGGATCAAGGGAAATATGCAGTTTTTGGCGGATAACGGTTATCTGAAAGCTTATTATTCTTTGAGAGAGATTTGCCGTGTTATTGCAAATGAACGCACATCATCTTATTTAATGGAGTTTGACTCTTCCGGGAACAAGCTGGATCAGTCTGCTTCCAGTCCTCATGAGTACAGTACGCCAGAGTACGGGAAAAATCTGAGCATGGTGCTGACGGGGGATTTGGAATCGGAATTTCAAACACTTTTAACAGATATCCGCGACGCTAACTGCCTGAAAAAAGAGCAGGAAACACGGATTGGGAATTTCCTTACTTCTGTGGCGGGGAACTGCACCAGCAATGTCATTGTATCCTGTGCGTCTGAAATTTTTAAAGCGGCGGTTGGTTTGAGCCGATCGTGAACGGACACGTTTTAGTAAAGAAGAACAAAGCCGGCTTGAGGTTATCAAGCCGGCTTTGAGAGGTTTATTCACTTTTTAAGTGCTGGGATTTGAATTGGTCCATTTTTCTGACTGTTCCTGGCCAATTCCAGACCGACCTGAAGTGCGGTACGGATCTGGAGTCGCATTTCTGGGGAAACGGGGAAGCCATCCAGCAAAAGCCCAGACTCTGCGGCAAGATAGCCGTCCCAGGAATCCACCAGGGCGCTCAGTTCTTTTTCTGATGAGGAAAAGGCGGGCGGAAAAGGCTGCTGGTTCTGAAGCAGCGCGGCAGGCTGTACGCCCAGGAGGCTGGCGATCTGTTCCAGCTGCCGGGGAGTAAATCCATTCCCTCCAGCGCAGATCAGGCCGAGGAAGGTCTTTTTCGGCATTTTCAGTGCGGCGGCCAACTCCTCACAGGTACAGTCCCGTTCTTCCATTAACGAAACCATCTGGTTCAGAAAAGGGGTTTCTCCCGAAACACAAGCCAGGCTGACGCCGAAATAATCCGCCGCTTTTTTCAATGAATGGAGGGAGGGCTGCTGGAGTCCCCGCTTCCATTGGGAGAAAACGGCGTTGGAAAACCCCAGCTCCCGGCTCATGCGGGCCGCGTTGGTTTGGTGTTCCCGCAGCAGAAACTGAAGGATGGAAACCGGATTCATTAAAACGCTCCTTTATATATCAATGTGGTCTGATTGTATCACAGCGGGTTCTTTTTTTCAATGGAAAGAGGGGAGATCCATTTTCGTTAGAATCACCAGTTTTTGCAGATATGCCGGATTCTTTAGAGGAATTGAATGATTGGCTTTCTGGAATTTGTAGAAGTTTAGAAGAAATAACGAAAGTATCAAATTGACAACCGCGCTTTAATTCGGTATAATAAAAAGTAACAACGGTATCCTCATTAAAGAAGGAGAATAAAGATGGCTGAAAAAAAGGTAAGCTCTGCAAAAAAATTTGACGCAGATAAATTTTATAAAATTATTTCAAAACGCACGGAAAAAGCATTGACTGGAATTAACGGGGAAGAAATCGCAATGGCTGCCTCTGCTGAAGGACAGGAATGGAAGTTTGAAGAAATATCGGACGGCTGGGTAAAGATCGTTTCTAAGGATAGCGGGAAGGTGCTGGATATTATTTTAGGCGGCACTGAAAACGGCGCACAGGTTCACCAGTGGGAATACACGGGTGCAGATAACCAGCTTTGGCGGGTGGAAAGCGCTGGACGCTGCGTTTATAAAATCGTTTCCAAGGCTTCAGGTAAATGCCTGGATGTAGTCGGGATGACGGATGAAGACGGCGCCCGGGTGCAGATCTGGGAAGATGTTGCCGGGGAAAACCAGACCTGGAAAATCCAAGCGGTAAAAGCCAAGTCTTCTGCGGCGAAAGCGCCCGCAGAGAAAAAAACGGCCGCCAAAAAACCGGCTGCTAAGAAGAAGGCACCGGCTAAAAAGAGCTAATGATCCGGTTGGCTGGCTTTCTGTAAAATGGAATTGATTGAAAACCGTCCCTTTTTCAGGGATGGTTTTTTTATAATGTCATGGTCAGCAGAAATTCCCATCAACCCATTTTACGGATATACAAGAGGTACGGTTGTGGTTTCGTATAAAAACCTATGGGAATTTTGAAATATTCCGAATTTGGATGGAGTATGAAAAGGGCCTTCGGAATAGCTATATATCTAGAATCCATTTATCCTCACCTATAAAGCGGGTCATATCCCACAAGTTCTGTGGGATATATACTTTTTTATGAAACCTTGCCCTGAAAAAATTTTTTTAAGGACAAGCTTTTTCTTTTTTCCGACGAAAAGAACCATTTTCCATTGAAAAAGTGCATAAGATCAAGTATAATAGACTAACAACGGAAAAGGAGAAAGGAATCAGATGGAGAAAACAGTTCGCAAAAAGAAAACCGGGTTGGCGCTCTCGGTTGCGCTCAACCTTTTGCTTTGTATTGCGTTGATTATTACAGCGGTTTTTCTTTCAAAAGAAAAGGCGTCTTCAAACGTATTGGCGGCGAATGTAGCGGTTCAGCAGGAAATCATCGACAATGAAATGATCCCGTTGGAAACCTTCCAGAAAAACGCGGCGGATTTTAATGTAAGCACCGAATTCATCCAGCGGTTTTTTACGGATAAGATCGTCTATAAGGACGAAAGCGGCATTGTTTATGCCGATGTGGATGAATCCCTCCCGAAGAACAGCTATAACTGGGAAAACCTGGTCCGGGAGGAGAACAAGCGGATCCGCTATCTGGACGCTGGCGCGAAGGTCGGCGTTGACGTTTCCAAGTATCAGGGGGAAATTGACTGGGAAAAAGTCAAAGCGGATGGGATTGATTACGCGATTCTTCGGCTGGGCTACCGCGGGTACGGCACAGGGAAAATGGTGCTGGATGAAACCTATGAGGATAACCTGGAAAACGCTGAAGAAGCAGGGATGGACATTGGCGTTTATTATTTTACCCAGGCCATTACTCCCGAAGAAGCGGTGGAAGAGGCCGAAATGGTGCTGGAATACATCAAGGGCCACCGGATCCTGTATCCTGTGATCGTGGATATTGAGGACGTTCCGTCCGAGGAAGCGCGGACAGCCGGGCTGACCCGGGATGAAGTTACCGAAATCCTGATTGCCTTTTGTGAACGGATTAAGCAGGAGGGCTATACGCCGATGATTTATGCCAACACGAAATGGCTGGTTTCAAAGATGGATCTGGCGCGGCTGACAGACTACGACAAATGGCTGGCGCAGTATTACCGCACCCCTTTCTTCCCGTATGAATTCCATATGTGGCAGTACAGCAGTACGGGTACTGTAGACGGGATTGAAGGCAATGTAGACTTGAATATCTGCTTCAGGGATTATACCGGCGGAGCGCGCGAATAATACTGTTTCTTGATAAAAAGATTTTAATCTTTTTATTGCGGCATGATACGCCGCTGTGCCTGAGGCGCACCAAGAAAAGTATTGACAACATTCTTGGCGGCTGCGCCGCCGGACCGCATTCTGCGGCTCAATAAAACGACTGCATCGTTTTATTGAGAATTCGTATAACCCGGTTTTCTTCTGTTAAAAAGGCTCCTGCATCATTTATGGTGCAGGAGCCTTTTTATGGGCTGGGAACTCTTTTGTGTTATAATTCAAAATCCTGGCGGGAATACTCCGGGAGCGAGGCTTCCCGGTTCGGGATCCGCTTCAGCGGGGCGTAGCGGTAATTCCGGCAGGAGTTGTAGGCGCTGACGGTTCCATGTTTTTTACAGGCAATTTTATGCGGATCCGAAGTAGCCAGGCCGTATTCACAGTAATGGCAGGCGGGTTCGATCCGCTCACCGAATAATTTCAGCCGCATTCTTTTCCCCTCACTTTCCATTTGTCCCTATTGTAGCAGATTTTTTGCGGAAAAACAACAGCATGACGGCTAAAAGGATCAGGAAAAAAGTAGCTGGCGGGGAAACCGAATAGGCTTCCTGTGAAATTTGCCGGTTCAGCCGGATACAGTCCAGTGTTTGGGGGAACAGCTTCTGAAGGATTGCGGTTACACCGACGCTGATTGCCAGATAA
>CANSRB010000072.1 GCA_947649285.1 uncultured Clostridia bacterium | reverse complement strand
CATCATGGTCTTTTACCACCGGGAGCATCATCCCGAATCCCAAAAGGAGGACTGTTAAATGAAAGGGTTGCTGTTAAAGGAACTCTACGGGTTCTATGCCATAGGGAAAAGCCTTCTCCTGATCCCGGTTGTGATCCTGGGCCTTTTCCTGCTGAACGGGGAGGGAGTCACCTTGTCCGCGCTTTTTTCCATCCTTCCCCCGGTCGTTTCCCTGATCTCTATTATACTGGCTACCTCTTCAGTCAATATGGATAGTGCCTCCAAATGGAACAGCTATGCCGTCACTCTCCCGGTCAGCCGCCGGCAGATCATCCAAGCCAAATACCTGATCTGCATCGGGGCCGGATGCCTGATCCAGATCCTTGTCCTGATCCTGCGGCTGGCTTTTTCCGGCGGGGAGGGATGGGCCGGTATCCTGGTCGAATTCCTAGTGACGATGGGCGTGCAGGTGATCCCGGTAAGCGTCCTGTTCCCCTTGATGATCCGCTTCGGGCCGGAAAAATCCCGCCTGGTTCTGGCGCTGATTTTCGGGCTGGTCGGTGCTTCCCTTCCGCTGATCGGGTTTAACGAAGGCTTCACCGGCTTGGAGCTCGGAAACGGATTGCTCTCCAGCCCAACCGCCTTGGCCGGAGGAGCGGCCGCCGTCCTGGCCTTCCTGGCCGTATTGCTCGGGCTGTCCTATTCTCTGTCCGTCCGTTTTTTCTGCCGGCAGGAATTATAAAACCGCCCCTATCTCTTCAGGAAAGCCAGCAGGATCAGCATCGCTCCGGAAACCCAGCTGACGTCGAAGGAAAGCTTTTGTGCCAGCCTGCGGCCCAGCAGGCTTCCCAGCCCAACCGCCGCCAAGGTCGTCAGCAGGGAGATCAACAGGGTTTGCAGGAGGGCTCCAAGCCCAGCCAGGTGCATCCCCGCGCCGAACCCAGCCGCCAGCCCATCCAGGGACAGCGCTGCTGCCAGCGCTGCCGCCTCCCCGGCGGAAAGCCGGCGGGAGCAGTCCTGATCCGCTTTGGTGCAGTCCCCATAAATCTGAAGGATAAAACGCAGACTGAACAGCCGGAACCGCACCTCCCGGCAGGAACTGGAAATCCGCCGGGCGACCGCTTTCAAACCGCTGTCAAACAACTTGATCCCGCCCAAAATAAAAAGGCAGATAAAGCCGGCCGTTTTCGGAAACCCTTCCGGAAGCAGCGGAGCGATCAGCTGGCCTGCCGTCAGCGAAAGGGCCAAAACCCCGGTGCAGACCCCGGCGACTACCAGTCCGGAAAGGGGCGGGATCCGGATCCGGTCAACCCCATAGGCAAAGCTTGCAGCAAAAGCGTCCACCGAAAGCGCCGCCGCCAAAAGCAGCGACTCCAACAGAAAAAACCATCCGCCCATTCCGGCACCTCCAAAAGCATACTGCCCCATTCTATGCGGCAGGAAATCGGGAGGTTCATGGGCGGATTTTGGCTGTTTGGAAAGAAGTCATACTATTTCTTGATAAAAAGATAAAAATCTTTTTATCGCGGTGTAATACGCCGCTGTGTCTGCGGCGCACCAATAAAAGTATGGATAACATTCTTGGCGGCTGCGCCGCCGTACCGCATTCTGCGGCCCAATAAAACGACTACATCGTTTTATTAAGAATTCGTATCAGAGCAGGCGGCTGTCATACACGGCGCGTTCCCCGCCGATAAATTTCGGCCGTGTCCGGGCGCAGACCAGCGGCGCCTCCCCGATCCGGCGAATCGAAAGCCGAACCGGTACGGCCACCGGGGCTAGATGCATCCCGATCAGGGTATTGCCGATATCCATTCCGGCCTGCGCCTGAATGGATTCCACCGCCGCCGGATCCCGGAACCGGCGGTATGCCGCCGTCGCAAAGGAGCCGCCCGCCTTGGGCTGGGGCAGAACATTGACCTGGGGCAGACCCAGCCGTACCGCTGCCGCCCGCTCCAGAATCAGCGCCCGGTTCAGGTGCTCGCAGCACTGCGCCGCCAGCAGAATCCCCCGTTCCTCCAGAAGCGGGAGAAACCCCTCCAGGATGGCTTCCGCGATTTCCAGGCTGGATGCCGTCCCGATTTTTTGTCCTGCGGCCTCGCTGGAGGAACAGCCTACGACCAGGACATCCCCCTCCCGCAGCCGGGCAGCTTCCAGCAGTTCCCGCAAGGCAGCTTCGGTTTGACTGCGAAGATTTTCCATCATCCGTATCCCTTCCTTTCTTTTTTTTATTATAGCGTCCGGTTGGAGGATTTTCAAGCTGGGGCATTCCTCCGGTTCTGATTTGTGGGGCTTCGCGCCCCACGCCCCGCCCCATTTCTTTGGACGCCCAAAGAGATGCGCCAAGGGAGTCCCCTTGGATCCCCGATCAGCGTAGGCAACCGGGTTGCAGATAGTAGAAACCTCTGCTTCTAGAGCATCACAGAAGGCAAGCTTGGGAGTCGTCGCACGATAGAACGACCTACTCCCGAGCGGACGGGACGTTCCTCCGGCGCCGATCGGGGCGGCATGAACTCCGCACTGGGATTACAGCCGGCGGGGGCGTGGTATCTTTTCCACCATAAAATCTATATGTTGGACACTCCCCCTTGCCCTTAAGGCTGGTTCCGGCTATAATGGGACTATTCCACGACAAAGGAGGAATCAACATAAACCCTATACTCGAAACCGGGCGGCTGATCCTCCGCCCCTTCACGAAGGCAGATGCGCCCTCCCTCTTTGAGCTTCTTCGGGACGAGGAGGTCAATACCTTCCTGCCCTGGTTCCCAGCCCAAACCCTGGAGGAAGCCGAAGCCCATCTGGAGGAACGCTGCCTGAAGCCCAGCCGGGAGGGGCAGGGCTGTCACTATGCAGTCTGCCTGAAACCGGATGGGCACCTGGTCGGCTATGTCCATATAAATGGGAATGACAGCCACGACCTGGGCTATGGCCTGGCAAAGGCATACTGGCATCAGGGCTTCATGACCGAAGCCTGCCGCGCCTTGCTGGAGAAGGTCGGGCAGGAAGGCCGTTTTCCCTACCTCACCGCAACGCATGACATCCTCAACCCCCGCAGCGGCCGCGTGATGAAACAGCTTGGCATGGTGTACTGTTATTCCTACCGGGAACAGGTGCAGCCCAAAAACCAGCAGGTCGTTTTCCGGCTGTACCAACTGAATTTCACCGCGCCGCCCGGCTTCGTCTACCCGAAATACCGGGAGCGTTTTCCCCATTTCATTGAAAAGGATGTGTAAAACCACGGCTCTCTGCGAAAGGAGAATCTTTTTGGAACCTCAAACTGTGATCCATGCGTTTGAACCCGCGTTCGACGCCTATTCCCGGGTGCTGATCCTGGGGACGATGCCTTCCCCCAAATCCCGGGAAAACGGCTTTTACTACAACCATCCTCAAAACCGTTTCTGGCGGGTTCTGGCCGAGCTGCTGGGCGAGCCCCTCCCCCAGGACAATACACAGAAAGCCAGCCTGCTCCGCCGTCACCGGATCGCCCTCTGGGATGTGCTCTATTCCTGCGAAATCGCCGGGGCCGACGATTCCAGCATCCGCCAGCCTGTCCCCAACGACCTCCGCCAGGTGCTCGACGCCGCCCCCATCCGCGCCATCTTCACCACCGGAACCAAGGCGGCTTCGCTCTACCGGCGCTTCTGCCTCCCTCAAACCGGGATTGAGGCAATCCCGCTGCCCTCCACCAGCCCAGCCAATTGCCGCCACTACCGGTACGAAGATCTGGTACGGGCTTATTCCGTCATCCTGCCCTATCTGGAAGAAACAAAGGAGAATTGATCATGACTTATTTATTCTTAGAATACGCCAAATGCTCGACCTGCCAAAAAGCCCGGAAATTTCTGGAAAGCCGCTCCGTGTCCTTCACTGTCCGGCCAATCGCCGAGCAAAACCCCTCTGCCGAAGAGCTGGCCGAATGGTTCCGTCGGAGCGGGCTGCCGCTCAAACGGTTTTTCAATACCAGCGGGCTGGTTTACAAGTCCATGGGCCTCAAGGACAAGCTCCCCGGCATGACGGAAGAAGAACAGCTCCGTCTGCTCGGCTCGAACGGGATGCTGGTCAAACGCCCGCTCCTAATCGGGGACGATTTTGTCCTGGTTGGGTTCAAAGAAACGGAATGGCTGGAAAAATTGGGCCTGTCGGAATAAGCCCGAAGCCCTCCCTGCCGTCTTCCCTGTGTGATACAGGGAAGACGGCATTTTATCGTTCAATTCTTGTAAATTAAGTAAAGTTTACTAATTTATTTTTAGGTAATATGACTAAATAAAAATTTTTTATTTGGTGGTTAGTGCCAATGAATTCCCGATAAAAATATGCTATAATAGGAAATATAGAAGAACAACGGCGCCGCCAGTGTCGGGGTATTCCAGATTCATTTTCACTGCGCAGGAAGAAATGAGAAAAATTAAAAAATCGGAGGACACCAATATGTTGAAGAAAAGATTAGCATCCCTGCTCTCTCTTGCCCTTTGCGCTTCGGTTTTCTTCTCTGGTACGGCTTATGCCGCTGCACCGGAAGAAGCGAACGAAGATTATGTTGTCACTTACTCCGCAGAAGAAATTACAGATGCAGATACCCTTTTGGATTTAGCTCTCTCCGACCTCCCCGCCACAATCAGTGACGACGGGATCACCCCGCTTCGGGTCAGCGATGATGACGAACTCACCGTCGACCAGCTGCTGGAACGGCGGGAATACCGCGACGGGCACGTGGAAGAAGATCGTTGTTCTACTAATCTGGCGATTATAGATGAAAACGGTGTCCGTGCAACCAAAGAAACCATTTACAATGGGAACATTAGCGGCTCTGGAAGCGGAAATAACACTGTTCTCAAGGCTACTCTATATTACTCCTTCTATCATGCAAATAATGACCAGGCATACGGAACCTTGTATGTAAAGACAAGCAAAACAATCGGCCAGGTCTTAGCATCGAACCTGAGCGTAATACCATCAGTAGAAGTTGTATGTGTGGCTTATATTGATTATGGCGTTAAAGAATGGCAAAATGCTTTGACTTTCCGTAATGTTCGGGTTGGTCAATCGTGTACCGTAACCTCTACAATGAACACATATATTGCTGTGAATGGTTATCAGAATAGCGCTGCTGGATCGATTACTGCTATGGATGCAAGCGGTTCTACTATCGCGCACGCTTCTGCTGATCTCAGAGATGCTATGTAATTTCAATTTATTATTATCTACACCCGCCTAGGCGGGTGTAGACCTTTATTTCATAACCTTATAAAAGGAGGCTCCTAGTATGGATATGCCTAAGCCCCCCGCGCCCAAAAGCAAGCTCTGGATGATTCCGGTCGGGCTGGTTGCGCTCGCCCTGCTTATCCTGATCGTTTCCTATGTCGTACACCTCATCGATGCCGCCGCCATTGACCCGCAGGTCAAGGAAAACGCCGACTTTATTGCCGAAGTCCAAAACTACACAGCCTATCTCCCCTGCCGTCAGGAGGACATCTCTTTCCCGAATGACGTCGACACAGCCATGCGTCCGCTTTCCTCCCCGCAGAGCGACAAGCCGATGCTGTGGTTTTCCAGTGACATTGGGGCCCGCCTGGCCGGGTACAACGACTCCGGGGAGATGCTGCCCTTTATCGATTATGCCATCCGAGGGATCCAGCTTACCCCCTCGAAAAAGCCGAACGTCCTCAAAGGAGGAAAGCTGGGCGGCGAGCGCAGTAAGGAATTTCTCACCCGGGGCATTCAGATCGGGGATTCCGTAGAGGAGGTCGAACGGATTCTGGGTGCGCCGGATAAACCCACGGAAAACGGCCAATACGCCTTTTATTACTTCGATACCGAGGAGAGCGGGCAGTATCTGCTCCGCTTGGAATATAGCGAACAAAAATTGTCGATGATTGATCTCAGCTATACCTTCCATTCCTAACCGAAACAAACTGGCCGGTACGCCCTTGGAGACTTTTCGAGGGCGTATTGACAGTATCCATATCAACAGTACATCACCCGTCACAAGGAGGATTTACTATGACTAAATGGAAAGAATATTCCCTCGCCATCCTGCTGAGCCTGGCGGTGTTTTCCGCCGGGTGCAGTCCGCCTGCCCCGGAGCCTGAGCCGGAATCCCAACCGGAATCCTCGTCAGCGGTCAGCGAAACCTCTTCGCAGGAGGAAGAGCCGGTTTCCTCCCAGCGGGAATATCTGCCAAAGCATGATGATTACATTTCGGCATTCGACTTTGAAACCATCTATACCCTGTGTTGTGACGCCTTGACGGAATTCCAAAGTGCGCTCGTCACGGCATACGAAACCGGAAATGAAACCAAGGTGGATTTCAGCAAATATATTGAAAACCCGGATTTAATCGCCTATATGGAAAAGCAGCTGGAACTGGGTCTAAGATTTCAGGGGCTTTATCCTTATAGAGAATTTGATGAGCTCGGCCTGGTCGAATATTCTTATTGGTCAAAGAACGGAATATATCTTCGGATCGCCTATGAGGATATGGGAACCATCGAGTTTATCGTCCATCGCGCCGATGAACGGTTTGTCATTTTGGAGTGGTTCAACGATACCAAAGATTCGATGGACACGCTTTTACGAGGAGGGCACCTCCGGGATATCAAAGACGGACCCCTCTATTGGGACGATTACGATCCGGAGGAGCTGAAAAAGGCGATTGAGGAAATGCCGAATAAATTTCCCTATGGCCCGCCAGACCCTGTGAAATAAAGGAGATGATCGCATGACCCGATCAAAATCACTTTCCCCGAAAAAGCAGCTTTTAATCGGTCTGATCGCGCTGGCAGTCCTGGCCGCAGGACTGATCGCCTTCTTTACGGTTTCCCACGCTGTCAAAATACAGAAGCTCAAGGCTAAGGCCGACTTCATCCTCGTTTTAGATGGGAAAGAGGCTTATCTCCCCTGCAAAATCAGCGAAGTGCCTTTTCGATTTGAAACCCCTCCTTATGCCATCTACAGTTTATGGAAGACAAGTCCCAGTACAGGCAGAAATAAGAACATACCGTTCCCAGAGGGAGGCTGGGATTATGAGGAAGCCTTTTCTATTATTGGCTATAACAACACCAGGAAAGAAATCTTCTTAACCGACTATATCGCCCGGGGGATTTCTACGCCCGAAGATCAGTCGCACGTACACCGCACAGCCGATATACAGATTCGGGGCGGCAAGCTCGGCAGCGGGGAATTCCTGACCCGGGGCGTCCGACTCGGCGATTCAGCCGAGGACGTCCTCCGGATTCTGGGCGAGCCGGAGGATACTATTGAGAACGCTCAGGGCTTGAATCCCTACCAGGTCTATTATTTTAATGCTGAAGACGGCGGAAAGTACCGGCTGTGCGTTATATTTCAGGAAGATCTCGTGACCCATATCTTCCTGGACTATTCCTTCCCCGGCGAGAATAATTTTTTGTTCTAATACATACTGCAAAAGGAGGATTTATTATGACCCGTTGGAAAGAACTCCCTCCCAAAAAGCAGCTCTTAATCGGCTTCATCGCTTTGTGTGTTATACTTCTAGCGTTTTTCATCTTCCATACGATCAATAAGCAAGTCAAAAAATCCGGAGCAGACCTCATTCTCGTCCTGGATGGAAAAGAAGCTTACCTCCCCTGCCGGGTGGGCGACGCGCCTTTTCAGTTTGAGCCCCCGCCCCGCAATGCCCTGACCCCGATAGATAAAAGCCCGACCTCAGACAGCGCCTTCCAAAGAGATTTCCCCGAAGGGAAATGGGATGGGGAGCATCGGTTTGAGCTGGTCGGCTACAATGAATCCCGAGCGGAAATGTCACTGATGGATTATATCGTGCGCGGGGTTAAAGCGTCAGACTTTTCTGATGTAGTTCTCCGCGGGGGAAAGCTGGGCGGCGAGCGCAGTAAGGAATTTCTCACCCGGGGCATTCAGATCGGGGATTCCGTAGAGGAGGTCGAACGGATTCTGGGTGCGCCGGATAAACCCACGGAAAACGGCCAATACGCCTTTTATTACTTCGATACCGAGGAGAGCGGGCAGTATCTGCTCCGCTTGGAATATAGCGAACAAAAATTGTCGATGATTGATCTCAGCTATACCTTTAACGCGCCGTCAACCCCCTAAACAGATCCTAATTTTATCAAAGGAGATGGTTTCATGACCCGCTGGAAAAAACTTTCCCTCGTCCTCCTGCTTTGCATTTGCCTTTTCTCCTCCGGGTGCAGTCCGCCTGCCCCGGAGCCTGAGGAATCCCAACCGGAATCCTCGGCGGCGGTCAGCGAAACCTCTTCGCAGGAGGAGGAGCCGGTATCCTCCCAGCGGGAATATCTACCGGAGAATGAAGATGGTATATCGGCATTGGACTTTGAGACTATCTATGCCCTCTGTTCCGACGCCCTGATGGAATACCAAAGCGCGCTTGCAAACAATACCGGGATGGATTTCAGTCCCTATATCGAAAACCCGGATTTAATCAGCTATATGGAAAAGCAGCTAGATTTGGAGCGTTTGTATCATGGATTCTACACGATTAAAGAATATGAAAGACTCGGCCTGGCCGAATATGATCTTCAAAAACGAAACAAGGATCGGGTCTATCTTAAAATTGGACCTGAGAATAACAGTATCATAGAATTCCTGGTAGAGAACACCGGTGAGCGGCTGGTTATTACTGAGTGGTACGGCAAAATCAAGGATTCGATTGATCTTAACTGCCGGGGATATTTAGACATCAGAAAAGATAATCTTTATTGGGACGATTACGACCCGGAGGCCCTGCAAAAAGCCATTGAGGAAGAGGAAATGAAATATCCGGACCCTGTGAAGTAGACAAACGATCCTAAAAAGGAGGATTTATTATGACCCGCTGGAAAAAACTTTCCCTCGTCCTCCTGCTTTGCCTCTGCCTTTTCTCCTCCGGGTGCAGTCCGCCTGCCCCGGAGCCTGAGCCGGAATCCTCGGCGACAGTCAGCGAAACCTCTTCGCAGGAGGAGGAGACGGTTTCTTCCCAGCGGGAATATCTGCCTAGAAAAGAAGACTACACCTCGGTGTTCGACTTTGAAACCATCATTGCCCTCTGTTTCGACGCCTTGATGGAATACCAAAGCGCGCTCGTCACAGCATACGAAACCGGGGAGGAAACCAAGGTGGATTTCAGCAAATATATTGAAAACCCAGATTTAATCGCCTATATGGAAAAACAGCTGGAACTGGGGATCCAGTATCAAGGGTTCTACGATTATAGGGAATTTGATGAGCTCGGTCTGTACCAATATAATCATCAGTCAGAGAACGGAGTATATGTCTGTGTTGCCTATGGTGATGTATCATCTGTCCAATTTCTCGTAAAGCACACCGGCGAGCGGTTCATCATTGCGGAATGGTTTAATCACTGCAAGGATTCGATGGACACGCTTTTACGAGGGGGACACCTCCGGGATATCAAAAACGGGCCCCTCTATTGGGACGATTACGATCCGGAGGAGCTGAAAAAAGCGATTGAGGAAATGCCGAATAAATTTCCCTATGGCCCGCCAGACCCTGTGAAATAAAGGAGATGATCGCATGACCCGCTGGAAAGAACTTTCCCTCGCCATCCTGCTGAGCCTGGCGGTGTTTTCCGCCGGGTGCAGTCCGCCTGCCCCGGAGCCTGAGCCGGAATCCCAACCGGAATCCTCGTCAGCGGTCAGCGAAACCTCTTCGCAGGAGGAGGAGCCGGTATCCTCCCAGCGGGAAT